>NZ_JBHWBW010000705.1:0-2691 GCF_042735675.1 Kitasatospora sp. NPDC059571 | reverse complement strand
CGGGGCCGGGGGCGGGCGGCGGGGCGGGCCGGCCTGGGGGCGTTGGCGGGGCGCCGGGGGCGGGGCGGGGCGGGGGGGGGCCCCCCCCCCCGCCCCGATCAGCGCCGGTGCGCCGCGAGGGCGAGGTCCTGGCGGATCGCGGTGTAGGCGGCCTTCGGCCGGTAGTCGGTGTCGAGGATGTTGGCCGAGCCCTCGCCGCCGAAGACGCCCGGCACCCAGGAGTAGGTGTCGGTGAAGCCCCAGACGGTGAAGTCGGTGCAGTGGGCGGTCAGCAGGCAGCCCTGGAGCAGCGTGCTGTACGCCTCGGCCTGCGCCTCCCGCTCGGTGTTGTCGACCGGCAGCGGGATGCGGACGTCGGCCTCGGTGACGGCGGTCTCCAGCCCGAGGTCGTCGAAGCGCCGGAGGTTGTCGGCGATGTCGTGCGGGGCCGGGTACTGGGTGTCCAGGTGGCCCTGGACACCGACGCCGTCGATCGGGACGTGCTGCGCCCTGAGCCGGGTGACCAGGTCGAGCAGGGCGGTGCTCTTCGCGTTGACGCCCTCGATGTTGTAGTCGTTGATGTACAGCTTGGCCTTCGGGTCGGCCTGGTGCGCCCAGCGGAACGCGTCGGCGATGTAGTCCGGGCCGAGCTTCTGCAGCCAGATCGTGTTGCGCAGGGTGCCGTCGTCGTTGAAGGCCTCGTTGACGACGTCCCACTGCCAGATCGACCCCTTGAAGTGGGTGACCTCGTCGGTGATGTGGCGGTGCAGGATGTCGCGGAGCTGGTCCGCGGTGAAGTCGCCGGAGGTCAGCCAGCCGGGGAGCTGGCTGTGCCAGACCAGGGTGTGGCCGCGCACCAGCTGGTGGTTGGCGCGGGCGAACGCGACCAGGTCGTCGGCGGGCGCCCAGGCGTACGTGCCGCGGGTGGGCTCGACGGACTCCCACTTCATGACGTTCTCGGGTGTGACGGAGGAGAAGTCCCCCGCCGCCTCGGTGCGGTAGGGGGTGTCGGCGGCGAGTGCCGCCATGTCGACGGCGGTGCCGATCCTGATGCCGGCGCGCTCGCCGAGCCGGCCCAGCGACGCGGTGGCGGTGTCGTCCGCCCCGCCGGGGTGCGGCTGGCCGGAGGCGGTGGCGGCGGACGGGACGGCGAGCAGGGCGGCGGCCACGGCTGCGGCGGCCACGCCGGTGCACAGGGCGCGATGCTTCTTGATCACGGATGGGTTCCCTTGCGGAGCAGACGGTCGAAATATTTCGGAATCATCTCCGGAACGTGTCGGAACCTATGGCGGCAGATGAGTGACGGTCAACCCTCGTGCGTCGATAATCTGGTGGCGAGCAGGTGAGATCTTCCGATGGCCGTGGCGGGGTTGGTGGCAGATCGCCTGGCGGAGATGCCCGCAAATGTTTCGGGGATGGTTCCTGTAATTTTCATTGACCTCGGTCGGGTGCCCGGCGATACTCACCCCGGCCGTCGATGCCTCCGTTCGGAGGCCCGGCCACCGGCAGGACGGCCGCCACCGGCCTATATTCGAACCACGCGTCCGGCCCGGAGCGGGCCCGGTCGCGGGCCGGCGCCCCGACCGGCGTCCGGCCGGACCGCCGGTGCGGAGGAGGGCGGAGATGGACGACGACGCGGTGATCGACTACGCCGCGGTGTTCCAGGCCTTCCCCGGCATGGCGGCCCTGCTCACCCCGGACCTGGTCTACGCCGACGTGAACGAGGAGTTCCTGCGCGGCGCCGGACGGACCAGGGAGCAGGTGGTCGGCCGGTACGTGTTCGACGTGTTCCCCGAGAACCCGGTCGACGACGCGGTCGGCGGGGCCAACAACATGGAGTCGTCACTCCGGCGGGTGCTGGCGAGCGGTGAACGGGACACCATGGCGCTCCAGCGCTACGACGTGGAGGACATGCAGCACCCCGGCACCTGGCAGAAGCGGTACTGGAGCCCGGTCAACGCCCCGGTGCCCGGCCCGGACGGCCGGGTGGCCCTGGTGCTGCACCGGGTGGAGGACGTGACCGAGCTGATCCGGGCCCGCGGCGACGAGGAGTGGGACCGCACCCGCGGCCTGGAGGCCGACCTCTACACCCGGGCCCAGGAGCTCCAGGAGCTCAACGAGCGGCTCCGGCAGTCGCACGCCCGGGAGCGGGAGGTCGCCCTCGCCCTGCAGAAGGCGATGCTGCCGACCCCCCGGCCGGTCGGCCACCACCGTGCGGCGGTGCGCTACCGGCCCGCCGTCGGCTCGCTCAACGTCTGCGGCGACTGGTACGACCTGGTGGACCTGCCCGGCGACTGCATCGGGGTCGCCGTCGGCGACGTGGTCGGCCACGGACTGCAGGCGGCCGGGGTGATGGGGCTGCTCCGCAGTGCGCTCAGCGCCGCCTCGCGAGTGGCCGACGGCCCCGCCAGGGCGCTGGAGGTGCTCGGGCTCTACGCCCGTTCCGTGGAGGGCGCGGAGTCCGCCACCGCGGTGACCACCTTCGCGGACTGGGAGACCCACACCATCACCTACAGCAGTGCGGGCCACCTCCCGCCCGCGCTGCTGCACTCCGACGGCACCGTCGAGTTCCTCGACCGGGCCACCGATCCGCCGCTCGGGGCGCGCCCCGAGCACGTCGCCCGTCCGGAGGCGGTCACCGGCTTCACCGAGGGCGACACCCTGGTGCTCTACACCGACGGGCTGGTCGAGGGCCGCCCCGGGGGCCGCCAC
>NZ_JBHWBW010000704.1:0-2699 GCF_042735675.1 Kitasatospora sp. NPDC059571 | reverse complement strand
GCTCGGTCCGGAGCTGCTCGGCGAGCGCGGCCGGGTTCGGGTAGTCGAAGACCAGGGTGGCCGGCAGCCTCAGTCCGGTGGCGCCGTTCAGCCGGTTCCGCAGCTCGACCGCGGTCAGCGAGTCGAAGCCGAGCTCCTTGAAGGCCCGGCCCGCGTCGACCCCGGAGGCGTCCGGGTAGCCCAGGACAGCGGCCACCTCGCCGCGCACCAGGTCGAGCAGCAGCGTCTCCCGCTCGGCCGCGCCCAGCCCCGCCAACCGCTCCGCCAGCGCCGAGCCACCACCGACTGTGGTGCCTCCGCCGCCGGCCGCGGCGCGGCGCACCGGCGTCCGGACCAGGCCCCGCAGCATCGGCGGCAGCAGCCCGGTGCCGGCCTGGGCCCGCAGGCCCGCCAGGTCGAGCTGGATGGGGACCAGCACGGGTTCGGTACCGGCCAGGGCGGCGTCGAAGAGCAGCCGGCCATCCTCCGCGCTCAGGGCGACCACACCGCCGCGGGCCATCCGCTCCACGTCCGAGCGGACCAACGCAGCCGCCATACCGCCGTCCTCCGCCCAGAGCCCCCAGGCGAGAGCGGTCGCGGGCAGGCCGGCGGCGCGGCGGCGGGCGGCGAGACCGTCCAGGAAGGCGTTCGCGGCGGCGTAGTTCGCCTGGCCCGCCGCACCGAAGACCCCGGCCGCGGAGGAGAACAGCACGAACGCGGCGAGCGGACGGTCCTTGGTCAGCTCGTGCAGGTTCCACGCCGCATCGACCTTCGGACGCAACACTGTCTCGAGTCGCTCGGGGGTGAGGGAGGAGACGATGCCGTCATCGAGGACGCCCGCCGTGTGAACGACCGCGGTCAGCTCCACGCCCTCCAGCACCTCGGCCAGCGCAGCACGGTCGGCAACATCGCAGGCCGCGAACGCCACCTCCGCTCCCAGAGCGGTCAGCTCGGCCGTAAGCTCCGCCGCGCCCTCCGCCCCAGCACCACGCCGCGACACCAGCAGCAGCCGACGCGCACCGTACTCCGTCACCAGATGACGACTGAACAGCGCACCCAGCGTGCCCGTCGCACCCGTCACCAGCACCGTACCCTCTGGGTCCAGCACCGGGGCCGTCTCACGACCGTCCGGGACCGCACGCGCCAGCCGCGGCGCCAACGCGACACCACCGCGCAGCACCACCTGCGGCTCACCGCACGCCAGCACCCGCGACAGCAGACCCACCTCGGCATCGCCGTCCAGATCCACCAACACGATCCGGCCCGGATTCTCCGACTGCGCCGAACGCAGCAGACCCAGCACCGCAGCGGACGGCAAGTCGCTGGCGTCCGATGCACCCCGGGTCACCACCACCAGACGCGAATCCGCCAACACCTCCGCCGCCAGCCACTCCTGCACCAGCGCCAACGCCTCCCGCACCGCCGTGTGCGTGGCGGCCACCGGGTCACCGCCGCCGGCCGTGCGGACGGGATACACCAGCGTGTCCGGGGCCGTGCCGCTCCCGGTCAGCGCCGCCAGGTCGGCGAAGCAGACGGCGCCCGGCAGGGCCAAGTCGTCCCCGCCGAGGACGCCGATCGTTCCGGCCGCGACCGCATCGGGCAGCAACACCGGTGCCCACTCCGGGCGGAACAGCGACTCGTGGCCGCCCGGCACCGCAACCTGGTCCGGGGTGAAGGCGCGCAGCGCCAGCGACCCGACCACGGCCACCGGCCGGCCGGTGGCGTCCGCCACCGCCAGCGAGACCGCGTCGGCACCGGCCGTGCCGATCCGCACCCGCAGTTCACCCGCACCGGCGGCCAGCAGGGACACGTCCGACCAGCTGAACGGAAGGCGTCCCTGACCGGTCTCCGCCAGCAGCCCGCCCACGCCCACCGCGTGCAGCGCGGCATCCAGCAGGGCCGGGTGCAGGCCGTACGCCGCGGCCTCCGGCCGGAGGTCCTCCGGCAGCGCCACCTCGGCGAACACCTCGCCGTCCCGCCGCCACGCCGCCCGCAGGCCCTGGAAGACCGGACCGTAGGCGAACCCGGCTGCGGCGAAGGCCTCGTACACACCGTCCACCGCGAGCGGCTCGGCACCGGCCGGGGGCCACTCGGCAAGGTCGTGGCCGGCAGGCGCCGGAGCCGAGGCGAGGAAGCCCGCGGCGTGGCGCAGCCACGGCTCGTCCGGGTGCGCATCCTCCACCCGCGAGTACACGGCCACGGACCGGCGGCCCGCCGCATCCGGAGCACCCGTCGACACCTGCACCTGCACGCCGCCGCGCACCGGCAGCACCAACGGCGCCTCCAGGGTCAGCTCCTCGACCCGGCCGCAACCGACCTGGTCGCCCGCGTGGACCGCCAGCTCGACGAACGCCGTGCCCGGCAGCAGTACGGTCTCCGCGACGGCGTGATCGGCCAGCCACGGCTGCGCATCAAGCGCGAGCCGTCCGGTGAACAGGACCCCCTCGCCGTCGGCCAGGCCCACGAAGGCACCCAGCAGCGGGTGCTCGGCCAGGTCCAGCCCGAGCTGGGCCGCGGCCGCGTCGCCCACCAGGAGCGGCGGCGCCTCCAGCCAGTAGCGCTCGTACTGGAAGGCGTAGGTGGGCAGGTCGACGCGGCGGGCATCCGTGCCCGCGAACACCGCCGGCCAGTCGATCCTCGCGCCGCGCACGTACAGCCGGGTGAGCGCGGTGATGACGCTCTCCGCCTCGCTGCGGTCCCGGCGAAGGGCGGGGGTGAGA
>NZ_JBHWBW010000703.1:0-2702 GCF_042735675.1 Kitasatospora sp. NPDC059571 | reverse complement strand
CGAGAACCAGAAACGACCCACCTGACCGTTACCTCGGAGGCGCAGGGAACTCCGGCGCTCCGCGCCTCCGGTCCAAGGATGACCTTCACCCCCGCACGCAGCGCGTGTGCGCACGGGTCAGTCGGCCACCGTGTCGCCGTGGCGGTGGGCCACCCGCCAGGTGTCGTTCTCGCGGCGGTACACCTGGGTGGCTCGCAGGGTGAAGCTCCGCGGCCGGCCGTCCACGGACGCCGCGATGTGCTCGAGGCCGGCCGTGTAGGCCAGGTCGCCCGCCACGTCGTACGCCAGCAGCTCGAACGCGTAGGACGTGCAGTCGGAGAACGCCGTCCCGAGGGAGGTGAAGAGTTCGTCGACCTCCCGCCGGCCGATGGCGTTGCGCCATGCGCCCAGGATGCTGACCGGCTCGGAGCGGGACCACAGCACCCGACGGGGGGCCGGGTCGCCGTTGTGCAGGGCGACCTCGGCCTCGTACAGCTCCTTCCCGACCCAGGCCAGGAAGGACTCGTGGGCGTTCATGCCCTCAGGATGGCCCGGGCGGCACGGTGGCGCATGCCATTCACTTCGGGCCCGCACAACCCGGGGGCTCCGCGGGCCCGAACCGGCGCTACCGGCCCTCCAGTGCCTCGACCAACTGCGGCAGGTTGCCGCCGGCCGTGATGAGGGCCAGGTGGTCGTGGTAGTCCCGGCTGTGGACGATCAGGCCGTCACGGACCCGCAGCACCTGGATGTTGGCGGCCTCGAAGGTGCGCCCGGTCGTCCGGTGGTGCACCCGGTAGTCCCACTCGGCGACGATCACTTCGGGGTCGTCGGTCTCCCGGACCACCACGTTCGTCGCGGCCAGCTCCAGCGGCGAGTGCTCGGCGACCGCCGCGAACCGCTCCCCGAGCACGGCCCGCCCCTCGAACCGACGCGGTCCGACCGGCTCGAAGACCGTCTCCACCACGGCATCCTCGGCGTAGAGCTCGGCCAGCTCCGAGAACCGCCCTGCAGTGATGCCCCCGAGCAGTTCCTGGAACGCTTCGCGCGGTGACCGCGTTTCAGACATGATCAACCTCCGGCAGGTCCGCCGCTAGAATCGGACTAGCGACTCCGATTCCAACGATACGGACTAGCCACTCCGGTTGTCCATGCGGATTCGCCACCGGCGGAAGGAGTACGAGGAATGAGCGGCGCCCCCGAGCGCCCCCTGCGGGCCGACGCGGCCCGCAACCGGGCCAGACTGCTGGACGTCGCCACCGAGGTGTTCACCACCCGCGGCGTCGGCGTGCCGACCGAGGAGATCGCCCGGGCCGCGGGAGTGGGGGTCGGGACGCTCTTCCGGCACTTCCCGACCAAGGAGGCGCTCCTGGAAGCAGTGATGGTCCGCAGACTGGAGGCGATCGCCTCCGAGACCGCAGCCCTGGCCGCCGAGGCCGAGCCCGCCGAGGCCTTCTTCGGCTGCTTCCGCCTGCTGATCGACCGGTCCGCGGGCAAGAACGAGTTCACCCAGGCACTCGCCGCGGCCGGGGTGGATGCGCACACGGCCCTGCAGGAGTCGAGCGCGGCGATCCAGACCCTGCTGGCCGACCTCCTGGCCGGTGCCCAGCGGGCCGGGGCGGTCCGCCCCGACCTGGGCCTGCCGGAACTGATCGCCCTCCTGGTCGGCACCACCACGACCATGGAGCAGCTCAGGACCGACCCGGACGCCCGGGAGCGGATCTTCGAAGTGGTCTTCGACGGACTGCGGCCGCGCTGACCGCCCGGCCGCTGCCGCGGTTCGGAAGATCAGGAGTCAGCGCGTCACAGACACATCCAGCAGTAGAGGAGTTCGCCGGCCGCACGGGCGTTGCGTGCCAGCCGTATCAGCCACTCGGTCACCGGCTGCATGTCCTCCGCGGCGGCGCCGTACAGCTCCTCCGCCTGCACCCACCGTGCGGTGACCTCCGGCACCGCCGCGTCCGGCACCCCGGCGAGGGTGTCGCGGGTGGCTGCGTCGAGTTCGAACACCCACGGCCCGGTGACCCAGGGGTCCTCCTCGCCCTCGGGCCCGTCCGGGCCGGGGACCGGACCCGGCGGCCACACCGGCGTGTCACCCACCAGGTCGACGCCCCAGGGTACTTCGCGGATCGCGGCGATCAGCTGTCCCAGAACGACGCCCGGGTCCAGCCCCTTCGACGGGACCCCGTCGAAGACGGACCGCCGGCCCACGAGCGGGGACCCGCCCTCCGTCCGCTCCAGCACCTGCCGCACCGCATCCGCGCCCGGCGCACGGAAGTAGTCCGTCAGAACGCCCATCCCCGCCTCCTCGCTCCCGCCCGAACTGCCGCCGCCGCCGAGAAGTAGACCAGTCACCCCTGACACCCGGCCCCGACCGGGTCGCCCTTCCTGCACCACGGCGCCGCCGAGTCAGAAGGCCGCCGAGAACGGCCGAGGCGGCACCTGCCGATGGATCGCAATCCGGCCCATGGCACTTGAGCGATCGTTCGGCTCGGAACCGTCGAGAGGTCCTTCGCCCGCACCCGACGGCGGCAATGGGGTGCCTTCCTGATCCCTACAGACCCCGTTTCCAGCCCTGGCTGGTTCAGCTGCCGCATACGCTTCGCACACATGGCGAGTGGCAGCAACGCCCGGGTCTGTCCATTGAACGGTGTAACTCGGGTGGGTTGAGTTAGCGGCGGCCGATGGAGAGTCGGCCGTCGAAGGCGATCTCGAAGGCGTTGAGC
>NZ_JBHWBW010000702.1:0-2711 GCF_042735675.1 Kitasatospora sp. NPDC059571 | reverse complement strand
CCCGCGCGTGCTCGGGGGGGGGGGGGGGGCGCGGGGGCCGCGCCCGCGCGCGGCCCCCCCCCGGCGGCGGGGGGGCGCCGGGGGGCGCCGGGCGCCGCCGCCGGGGTCCACTGGGTCACCGCCACCGCGCCGAGGCCGAGGGCCCCGAGCAGGAAGGCGGTGATGATCGCGAAGATCCGCGGATGCATGGCTGGAGTCCCCCGTGGTCGATGACGGACAGGCGGCTCACCCATCCTGGCGGTGACGGTGCCGAAATCGCGGAGCGGCAGCCGTCGAGGACCGAGTGTCGGCACGTCCGGCCGAGGACATCCCCCGTCCGGCGCAACGGCCTCCCCTGCCGTCACCCCGTCCGCTGACACGGTCTCACACGGCCTCGGGGCCGGCGCGGGAAGCCGGACCGAACGGGCGCCGCGCCCCGCCCGCCCTACCCGAGAACCGACCCTACTGCCCGAATATCCGAAGATCCTGCCCGAAATCGGGCAGAAATCTTGGGTCTACGGCGGCGGCGCGCATAGGCTCCGGTGTCGTGCCCGGTTCGTCCCACCCTCACGAAGACCTGCTCGCCCACCTCACCCGCACCAGCCCGCTCGGTCCGGGCGAGGCGGCGCGGGTCGTGGCGGAGGTGCTGGCGTACTTCTCCGAATCCACGGAGGACTACGTCCGCCGCCGCCACGGCGAGCTCCAGGCACGCGGACTGACCAACGAGCGGATCTTCGCCCGCCTCGGCGCCGAGCTCGCGGCCCGCCGGGTCGCCGCACCCGAGCTGTCCACCCGACAGCTGCGCCGCATCGTCTACGGCGGCTGACCGCCCGCCCTCTGTACCCAAGGAGTTGCCACCCATGTGCGGAATCGTGGCCTACATCGGCCCCAAGGACGCCACCGCCTTCCTGCTGGAGGGCCTCGCCCGGCTGGAGTACCGCGGCTACGACTCGGCCGGCGTCGCCGTCACGGGCAAGTCCGGCGGCCTCAAGGTCTGCAAGGCCAAGGGCCGGGTCGCCGACCTCGCCGCCGCCGTGCCCGCCCGCTTCAAGGGCACCACCGGCATCGGCCACACCCGCTGGGCCACCCACGGCGAGCCGAGCGACGCCAACGCGCACCCGCACACCGACAACGCCGGCAACATCGCGGTCGTCCACAACGGCATCATCGAGAACGCCGAGGAGCTGCGCGCCCGCCTCACCGCCGACGGCGCCGTCTTCCACTCTGAGACCGACACCGAGGTGCTCGCCCACCTGGTGGCCGCGCACACCGGCGAGGACACCGAGCTCGAGGAGGCCGTCCGGGCCGCCCTCAAGCACGTGGTCGGCACCTACGGCATCGCCGTCGTCGACGCCCGCCGCCCCGACCGGATCGTGGTCGCCCGCAACGGCAGCCCGATCGTGCTGGGCCTCGGCGAGAAGGAGATGTTCGCCGCCTCCGACGTCTCCGCGCTCGTCCGCTACACCCGGCAGGTCGTCCACCTGGAGGACGGCGAGCTCGCCGTGGTCCGCGCCGACGGCTTCCGCACCTTCACCGAGGACGCCCGCACCGTCACCCGCCAGCCGTCCACCGTCGACTGGGAGGTCGGCGCGTTCGACACCGGCGGCTACGAGCACTACCTGCTCAAGGAGATCCACGAGCAGCCCGCCGCCGTCGAGCGCACCCTGTCCGGCCGGCTCGACGAGCGCTTCGCCACCGCCCACCTCGGCGGCCTCAACCTGGACGCCCGCGAACTGCGCGAGATCCGGCGGGTCAAGATCCTCGGCTGCGGCTCCGCCTACTACGCCGGCGAGATGGGCGCCCAGCTCATCGAGGAGCTCGCCCGCATCCCCGCCCACAGCGAGCCCGCCTCCGAGTTCCGCTACCGCAACCCGGTGATCGAGGCCGACACCCTGTACGTGGCGGTCAGCCAGTCCGGCGAGACCTACGACACGCTCGCCGCCGTCCAGGAGATCAAGCGCAAGGGCGGCCGCGTCCTCGGCGTCGTCAACACCGTCGGCAGCGCCATCGCCCGCGAGTGCGACGGCGGCATCTACCTGCACGCCGGCCCGGAGATCTCGGTCGCCTCCACCAAGGCCTTCACCTCCACGGTGATCGCCTTCGCCCTGCTCGCCCTGCACTTCGGCCGGATCCACGACCTCTCGCCGGCCGACGGCCGCCGCATCGTCGGCGCCCTCAAGGCCCTGCCCGGCCACATCCGGCAGATCCTGGAGCAGCAGGACGCGATCGCCAAGCTCGCCGCCGAGTACGCCGACAACGCCGGGATGATGTTCATCGGGCGCGTCCGCGGCTACCCGGTCGCCCGCGAGGGCGCCCAGAAGCTCAAGGAGATCTCCTACGTCCACGCCGAGGCGTACCCGGCCAGCGAGCTCAAGCACGGCCCGCTCGCGCTGATCAGCCCCGAGCTGCCGACCGTCGCCCTCGTCCCCGACGACGAGCTGCTCGACAAGAACCTCACCACCCTCGGCGAGATCAAGGCGCGCTCCGGCCGCGTCCTCGCCATCGCCCACCGCGAGCCCGACGCCAAGCTCGCCGACCACTGCATCGTCGTCCCCAAGAGCGAGCCCGAGCTCGACCCGCTGCTGCTCAACATCCCGCTGCAGCTGCTCGCCTACCACGCCGCGGTGGCCCTCGGCCGCGACGTCGACAAGCCGCGCAACCTCGCCAAGAGCGTCACCGTCGAGTAGCCGGGCCGCCGCCTCCCGGTACCGGCCGCGGCCGCTACCGGGAGG
>NZ_JBHWBW010000701.1:0-2719 GCF_042735675.1 Kitasatospora sp. NPDC059571 | reverse complement strand
CGCCGGCACCGGCCGGCGGAACCCCCGCCCCGTTGTCGCTGTGCGATGCCCGCCCGCTGCCGGAGAGTCACGGCACAATCTGACACAGTGTCATGAAACGGGCCCGGCGAAGACGTTCAACCATGCGAATGCCGTATGGGCTTTCCGGACATTTCCCGCTCGGGCTACTTGACGGGGCCCCGCCACGGTGTCACGGCATGCGGCTCCCGGCCTCCGGGGGCGCGTGCAGCGCCGTTCGCGCCCCGCCGGGCCGCCCTGTACGCGGTTTCCCCACATTCGGATCCGGAATCAACCGGCGTACGGCGGTTTTGCGGACAGTTGCCCTGAAACCCATGGGACTGGTGTGCTGTGGCCCTTCCTGCCACACCGTCCCGGCGGCCCCAGCAGCAGAACCGCCGCCGATGCCCTCCACCCAGGCAGTTCCCCGTCCCGGCCGGCCCTGCGGCCGCCACCCCGGGTCCGCGAACTCCCCGCCGTGCGAGGCCACAGCTGAGGAGGAACAGATGACCGTTCGGACCACCACAACCGAATCGGGCCTGAGCACGCTGAGCGACGCCGAACTCGCGGCCGAGCTCACCACCACCCCGACCGCGACCGGCAACTCCCGTATCCGGGACGTGATGGCGGAGGTGTTCACCCGCCACCACAGCGCCGTGCTCGCCTACGCCCGCCGCTACTGCCGTGACCCGCAGACCGCGCAGGACCTCGCCGCCGAGGCCTACGCGAGCACCTACCTGTCCGTCGCCCGCGGGCGCGGCCCGCGGCACGCCTGGCGCCCGTACCTGAAGGCCTGCGTCCGCCGGACCGCCATGGAGTGGAGCGCCCAGACCACCGACCGCGTCCTGCTGCCGGAGGACTTCAACTCCTGGGCCGAGTGCCTGGCCGACGAGGCGGAGACCGACGGGGCACTGCTGGCGGCCGAGGAGACGGCGATGGTCGCCCGGGCCTACCGGGCCCTCCCCGAGCGATGGCAGGTGCTGCTCTGGTTCTTCGTGGTCGAGGGCGAGTCGGCCGCCGTCGTCGCCCAGCGGATGAGCATGACGCCGAGCGGGGTCCGCTCCCTCGCGGCCCGTGCCCGTGCGGGGCTGCGCGAGGCGTACCTGCGCGCGCACGTGGACGAGGGCACCGGCCTGGAGTGCCACTACTTCACCTCCCTGCTGACCGGCGCCGCGCGCCGGCCGGGGCGCCGGCGCGGCAAGGAGCTGGCCCGCCACCTGGAGGAGTGCCGGGACTGCGGGCGGGTGGCCGAGGAGTTCCGCCGGGCCAACCGCCGCCGGATCACCGTCCCTTCGCTGGTGCCCGCCCGTACCGAGGCGGTGCGGCCCTGCTGAGCCCGGACGGGCAGTGGCCGCGCACCCGTCCGCGGCCCGGCCGGCCGGAGCAGCGATCGGCGCCGGCCCGGGCGCTCCGGCGAACACGTGACCGTCCTGCCCCGTCCGGCCGCCGCCGGCCGGTCCGGTGCAGGGGAAGACCGTTCCGCGAGGAGACCTGACGAGGCGCCACGGCTCCGCCGCGGGGCGGGGCGTCGGCGCGGAGGGGGCCGGGGCACGTAGGATCGGCGAATGTCTGACATGACGGAAACCACGCCGGGCTGGCTCGCTCCCGAGGAGCTCGAGTCCACGCGGGCCCGGATGCCGATCCTGTACGTCGAGGCGGTGCCGGTCCGCGTCGACGACACCGGTGAGGTCAAGCAGATCGGCCTGCTGCTGCGGATCGGGCCGGACGGCACGGTCAGCCGGACGCTGGTCTCCGGGCGGGTGCTGCACCACGAGCGGATCCGCGACGCGCTGCTGCGGCACCTGGAGAAGGACCTCGGCCCGGTGGCGCTGCCGCGGATCCCCGCCTCGCTGCAGCCGTTCACCGTCGCCGAGTACTTCCCGACGCTGGGCATCACCGAGTTCCACGACCCCCGGCAGCACGCGGTGTCCCTCGCCTACGTCATCCCGGTGGCCGGCGACTGCCGGCCGCGGCAGGACGCGCTCGACCTGGTCTGGTTCAGCCCGGAGGAGGCCGCGTCGCCGCTGGTGCAGCAGGAGATGCCCGGCGGGCAGGGCGTGCTTCTCAAGCGGGCCCTCGCCCACGTCGGCTCCCTGACCTGACCCGGGCGGGGCCGGCCCGGCGGGGCCGGCCCGGCTCCTCCGAGCCCCGGGCCGCGGGGCTAGGACGTGTCCTCAAAGGCGTACGGATGCCACATAGGAGCCCCACGCGCCCCTGAATCGACCACCCGAGTGCCCTGTGAAGGCAGCTCCTAGCGGCACTGGCCGTAGCGCGGTGCCCCGGTGGTGTTGTCGGCCTGGTCCAGTTCCGGTTCGTTGCCCTCGCGGCGCAGCGGGCCGGAGACCGTGTTGGCCCGGAGGGCGGGGACGGCGGCGTCGTCGGGGAGTAGGTCGCTGCAGCTGCTCCCGGTGATCGCGACCGGGGCCGTGACGGTGTTGCCGGAGACCTCGATCCCTCCCGTGTTGGCGCTCACCGTCAGGGGGCGGTGGATCTCGTTGAGCAGCAGGACGTCGGTGGCGGCGGGTACCGCGTGGCTGCTGCCGCCCCCGCCGCCCGCGGCGGACAGGTTGCCCGGGTTGCCGCCGCCCGATTCGCCGGCCCCGCCGAACCAGCCGCCGCCGTTGCCGCCGCGGGCGCCGTTGCCCCGGACCCGCCGCTGCCCGGGTCGTACGGGCCTGCCCGCAACTGCCGGGCCGGACCGGGGCGGTGTCCGCCGCCCGGC
>NZ_JBHWBW010000700.1:0-2725 GCF_042735675.1 Kitasatospora sp. NPDC059571 | reverse complement strand
AGTCCAGACGGACGCCCCAGGAGTCGAGGAGGCGGAACAGCGCCACCTCGACGGCGAACAGCGCCGGCTGGGTGTACGCCGTCTCGTTGATCAGCTCGGCGTCGGCGAGCGCCTCGCGCAGCGGGCGGTCGAGGTGGCGGTCGAGCTCGGCGCAGACGGTGTCGAGGGCGGCCGCGAAGGCGGGATGGGCGGTCGTCAGCTCCGCGGCCATCCCGGCGCGCTGGCTGCCCTGCCCGGTGAACAGGAACGCGGTGCGGCCGGCGGCGACGGTGCCGTGCAGGACGTCGGCGTGCGACTCGCCGGCGGCGAGGGCGGCGAGGCCGGCCAGCAGGTCGGCGCGGTCCTCGGCGACGACGGCGGCCCGGTGCTCCAGGGCCGCGCGGCCGGTGGCGAGCGACCAGGCGATGTCGCCGTCGGTCGGCTCGGCGGGCGTGCCGGCGGTGCGGTCCAGGTGCGTCAGCAGGGCGCGGGCCTGCTCGCGCAGCGCGTCCTCGCTCTTCGCGGAGAGCACCCACGGCCGGACGGCCGGGTCCTGGTCGGCGGGGAGCTCGGTGCGGGCGGCGGCCGGGGCCTGCTCCACGATGGTGTGGGCGTTGGTGCCGCTGAAGCCGAAGGAGGAGATGCCGGCGCGGCGGGGGCGGCCGGTCTCGGGCCAGGCGCGGGCCTCGGTGAGCAGTTCGACCGCCCCGGACGCCCAGTCGACGTTGGGCGAGGGCTCGTCGAGGTGGAGGCTCTGCGGCAGGACGCCGTGCTGCATCGCCATGACCATCTTGATGATGCCGGCGACGCCGGCGGCGGCCTGGGTGTGGCCGATGTTGGACTTGAGGGAGCCGAGCCAGAGCGGCCGGTCGTCGGTGTGGTCCTGGCCGTACGTGGCGAGCAGCGCGTGGGCCTCGATCGGGTCGCCGAGGGTGGTGCCGGTGCCGTGGGCCTCGACCGCGTCCACGTCGGCGGCGGTCAGGCCCGCGTCGGCGAGGGCCTGGCGGATCACGCGCTGCTGGGAGGGCCCGTTGGGGGCGGTCAGGCCGTTGGAGGCGCCGTCCTGGTTGATCGCCGAACCGCGGACGATCGCCAGCACCGGGTGGCCGTTGCGCTCGGCGTCGGAGAGCCGCTCGACGAGGAGCATGCCCGCGCCCTCGGACCAGCTGGTGCCGTCCGCGGCGGCCGAGAAGGACTTGGAGCGGCCGTCCCGGGCGAGGCCGCGCTGGCGGCTGAAGTCGACGAACGCCTCGGGGGTCGCCATCACGGTGACGCCGCCGGCCAGGGCCATCGTGCACTCGCCCTGGCGCAGCGCCTGGACGGCCAGGTGCAGGGCGACCAGCGAGGAGGAGCAGGCGGTGTCGACGGTGACGGCGGGGCCTTCGAGGCCGAAGGTGTAGGAGACGCGACCGGAGGCGATGCTGCCGGAGGTGCCGGTGCCGAGGTAGCCCTCGACGCCCTCGGGGACGGCGCCGAGCCGGGTCGCGTAGTCGTGGTACATGACGCCGGCGAAGACGCCGGTGCGGCTGCCGCGCAGTGTCGCCGGGTCGATGCCGGCCCGCTCGAACGCCTCCCAGGAGGTCTCCAGCAGCAGGCGCTGCTGCGGGTCCATGGCGAGGGCCTCGCGCGGCGAGATGCCGAAGAACGCGGCGTCGAAGAGGCCGGCGCCGTGCAGGAAGCCGCCCTGGTCGGCGTAGCTGGTGCCGGGGTGGTCCGGGTCCGGGTCGAAGAGGCGGTCGAGGTCCCAGCCGCGGCCGGACGGGAAGGCGGAGACGGCGTCGACGCCGCCGGTGACGAGCTGCCACAGCTCCTCGGGCGAGGAGACGCCGCCGGGGTAGCGGCAGGCCATGCCGACGATGGCGATCGGCTCGTCGTCGCGGCGGGCGGGCACGGCCGCGGGGACGGCGGGCTGCTCCGCGGCGCCGGCGATCTCGGTGCGCAGGTGGGCGGCGAGCGCGGCGGGCGTCGGGTGGTCGAAGATCAGCGTGGGCGGCAGCCGCAGGCCGGTGGCGGCGTTCAGCTCGTTGCGCAGTTCGACGGAGGTCAGCGAGTCGAAGCCGAGCTCGTTGAAGGCCCGGCCGGCGTCGATGGTGTCGGAGGAGGCGTGGCCGAGCACGGCGGCGACCCGCACCCGCAGCAGTTCGAGGAGTTCGCGGTCGAGTTCGGCGCCGGAGAGGCCGGCCAGGCGGCGCATCAGGTCGGTGCCGCCGGTGCGGCCGGCGCGGGCGGTCCGCCGGGACGGCGTGCGGACGAGGCCGCGCAGCTGGGCGGGGAGGGTGCCGGCGGCGGCCTGGGCGCGGAGCGCGGCGAGGTCGAGGCGCATCGGGACGAGCACCGGTTCGGCGGTCGCGGTGGCGGTGTCGAAGAGGGCGAGGCCCTCGGCGTCGGCGAGGCCGCGCTGGCCGCTGCGGGCGAGGCGCTGCAGGTCGGCGCTGTCGAGGGCGGCGGCCATCCCGCCCTCGGCCCACGGGCCCCAGGCGAGGGAGGTGGCGGGCAGGCCGGCGGCGCGGCGCTGCTCGGCGAGGGCGTCGAGGACGGCGTTGGCGGCGGCGTAGTTGGCCTGGCCGAGGCCACCGAGGACGCCGGCGTTGGAGGAGAAGAGGACGAAGGCGGTGAGCGGCTGGCCGGCGGTCAGCTCGTGCAGGTGGAGGGCGGCGTCGGCGGGACGCCCCCGGAACGAGGGCCGGCGAGCCGCGGGGGGGGGGGGGCGGAAGCCCAAGTCGAGGGCCGCCCCCGGGGGGGGGAC
>NZ_JBHWBW010000699.1:0-2736 GCF_042735675.1 Kitasatospora sp. NPDC059571 | reverse complement strand
CGCTGTTGAGTTCTCAAGGAACGGACACTTCCTTCGGACCGCCTTCCAGCGGACCCTCCGGGCGTTTCGCTCTTTCGTGTCTCCAGCTTATCAGACCGTTTCCCACTCTTTAACCAGAGCTTTACGTGTCTGACTTCCGGAGTTAACCATCGCGCTGTGGCGACTCGGACAACCATAGCCGCTCCCCCGCCGAGCGCCTAATCGAGCCGCGCCGGTGTCACCCGGACGGCGGAGGGGTGCCTGCGGCCGGCCGGAGCCACCTCCTCGTCGGACGTCGGATCGATGCCGTAGAGTGCGGCGCATCGCGCAAGAGGACTAGACCACTTGGAGAGCGGCGGGCCTGCTGGAGCAGGGTCGACGAGCTGTGCCCGGTGGTCGGAGGTGGCGGGAACGGGCAGTGCGCCCGGTCGGCGCACCGCATCCTTACGTCATGATATGTCCGAAGTTGACATGATTTAGGCTCAGCTGATGTAGACGCCGCTGTCCGGCGGCCGCACGTGCTGTACTCCGCACCTGGGAGGCTCCACCATGACCACTGTGACGTCGCCGCTCGCCGGACGGGCCGTCGGGCTCGCCGCCGTGCCGGACCCGGTCTTCTCCGGTGCGATGGTCGGGCCGGGCACGGCCATCGACCCCGTCCGTGAGCCCACCGAGGCGGTCGCGCCCGTGGACGGGCTCGTGGTCTCCATGCACCCCCACGCGTTCGTCGTGATGGATGCGGACGGGCACGGCGTTCTCACCCACCTCGGTATCGACACCGTCCAGCTCAACGGCCAGGGCTTCGAGCTGCTGGTGAGCAAGGGCGACCAGGTCAAGCGGGGCCAGCCGGTGATCCGCTGGAACCCGGCCGAGGTCGAGGCGGCCGGCAAGTCGCCGATCTCCCCCATCGTCGCGCTCGAGGCGCCGGCCGAGGCCCTGAGCGAGGTCGCCGAGACCGGCGACGTCTCCCTCGGCGGCGACCTCTTCACCTGGAACTGACAGCCCGAACCTTCCGGGTGAAAGGAATCTCTGACGTGGAACCGATGCTGCGCGGCGTAGGGGTCAGCCATGGGGTCGCCATCGGCCCGGTGCGCCACATGGGAACGGCGGAGCTGGAGCCGCCCGCGACCCAGGTGCCGAGCGAGGACGCACCGCGCGAGCAGGCGCGGGCACAGGCCGCGGTGGACGCGGTGGCCGCCGACCTCATCGCCCGCGGCAACCTGGCCGGCGGTGAGGCCCAGGCCGTCCTCGAGGCGCAGGCCCTCATGGCGCAGGACCCCGAGCTGATGGCGGACGTCAGCCGCCGGATCGCCGTCGGCAGCAGCGCCGAGCGGGGCATCTACGACGCCTTCGCCGCGTACCGGGCGCTGCTCGCCGCGGCCGGCGACTACCTGGCCGGGCGGGTGGCCGACCTGGACGACGTGCGCAACCGCATCGTGGCGCGGCTGCTCGGCGTGCCGATGCCGGGCGTTCCGGACAGCGACGAGCCGTACGTGCTGTTCGCGCACGACCTCGCGCCGGCGGACACCGCGCTGCTCGACCCGGCGCTGGTGCTCGGCTTCGTGACCGAGGAGGGCGGGCCTACCAGCCACAGCGCGATCCTGGCGCGGGCGCTGGGCGTGCCGGCCGTCGTCGCGCTGCCCGGGGCGACCGGGGTTGCGGAGGGCTTGGTGGTGGCGGTCGACGGCAGCAGCGGCGAGGTGCTGGTCGGGCCGTCGGAGGAGAAGCAGGCGGAGCTGCGGGCGCTGGCCGCCGAGCGGAAGGCCGCGCTGGCGGCGTCCACCGGGCCGGGGATGACCTCGGACGGGCACCGGATCCCGCTGCTGGCCAACGTCGGCGGCCCGGCCGACCTGCCGGCGGCGCTGGAGGCGGGCGCCGAGGGGATCGGCCTGTTCCGGACCGAGTTCCTCTTCCTCGACGACTCGGCAAAGGCGCCGACCGAGGAGAAGCAGGTCGCGGCCTACCGCCAGGTGCTGGAGGCCTTCCCGGAGAGCCGGGTCGTCGTGCGGGTGCTGGATGCCGGGGCGGACAAGCCGCTGGACTTCCTGACCCCGGCCGACGAGCCCAACCCGGCGCTCGGGGTGCGGGGCCTGCGGACGCTGCTGGACCACCCGGACGTGCTGTCCGGGCAGCTGCGGGCGCTGGCCGCGGCGGCCCAGGGGCTCCCGGTGCACCTGGAGGTCATGGCGCCGATGGTGGCGGACCGGCAGGACGCGAAGGCGTTCGCCGAGGCCTGCCGCGAGGCCGGGCTGCAGGCCAAGTTCGGTGCGATGGTGGAGATCCCGTCGGCCGCGCTGCGCGCCCGGTCGATCCTCCAGGAGGTCGAGTTCCTCTCGCTGGGGACCAACGACCTCGCGCAGTACACGTTCGCGGCCGACCGGCAGGTCGGGGCACTGGCGCGGCTGCAGGACCCGTGGCAGCCGGCGCTGCTCGACCTCGTCGCCGTGGCGGCCGAGGCCGCGCAGGCGGTCGGCAAGAGCTGCGGCGTCTGCGGCGAGGCCGCTTCCGACCCGCTGCTGGCGTGTGTGCTGACCGGGCTCGGGGTGACCAGCCTGTCGATGGGTGCGGCGTCCATTCCTTATGTGCGCGCCGCGCTCGCCAAGTCCACGTTGGCGCAGTGCCGGCGTGCGGCCGCGGCGGCGAGGGCGGCCGACAACGCCGCCGACGCGCGGGCCGCGGCGCACCAGGTGCTGTCCGGCGAGTAGGCGCCCCCGGCACGGGCCGGGGCGCCGGGGGGCGGTCACCCCGGTGTCCTGA
>NZ_JBHWBW010000698.1:0-2744 GCF_042735675.1 Kitasatospora sp. NPDC059571 | reverse complement strand
CAGGCTCCAGGTCGACCAGCTCCAGCGAGGGCAGCACCGTCCGGCCGGGAGCGGCCTCGATCACGGCCACCGACGGCACCGCGATCACCGGGCAGCCCGCCGCCTCGGCGGCCCGCACACCGGTCGGCGCGTCCTCGATCACCACGCAGCGCGCCGGCTCGGCGCCCAGCCGGGCTGCGGCCGCGAGGTACGGGTCGGGGTGCGGCTTGGTGCGCGGCACCTCGTCGCCGGCCACCGAGAAGGCGAAGTGCTCGGCCCCCAGGCTGCGCAGCACGATGTCGATGATGTGCCGGTGCGAGGCGGACACCAGGGCGGCCGGGATGCCGTGCGCGTCCAGGGTGTTCAGCAGCCGCTCGGCCCCGGGCATCAGGGGCACGCCACCGGCCAGCAGGTCGACGAACCGCTGGTTGATCAGCACGGTCAGCTCGGCCGGGGTCAGCGACACGCCGGTCCGGGCGATCAGGTAGTCGAGCACCCGGGTCATCGGGCCGCCGACCACGGTCGCCCGGTCGGCCTCGTCGAGGACGTGGCCGAGCTCGGCGAAGAGCGACACCTCGGCCTGCCACCAGAAGTCCTCGGTGTCGACCAGCGTGCCGTCCATGTCGAGCAGCACGGCCTGGAGGCCGCCGCCGGTGCCTTCGAGACTCGTGGCAGGGGTCGAGATGGTCGTCATGGCATTCCCTTCGCCGGGTGGACGCATCCGGGGATGGCACAGGCCGGCCCGCTGGTGAGCGGACCGGCCCGTTCAGGATCATCAAGAATACGCTCGTCCCGCCCGATCCTGCCGAACGGAACGCAGCGGACGGGTTACCTCGCGTTGAAGTACTTCGCCTCGGGGTGGTGGATCACGATGGCGTCCGTGGACTGCTCGGGGTGCAGCTGGTACTCCTCGGAGAGCACCACGCCGATCCGCTCGGGCCGCAGCAGCTCGGCGATCTTGGCGCGGTCCTCCAGCTCGGGGCAGGCGCCGTAGCCGAGCGAGAAGCGGGCGCCACGGTACTTCAGGGCGAACATGTCGCGGACGTCCTGCGGGTCCTCGTCGCCGAAGCCGAGCTCGAAGCGGACCCGGGCGTGCCAGAACTCGGCCAGCGCCTCCGCCAGCTGCACCGACAGGCCGTGAAGCTCCAGGTAGTCGCGGTAGGCGTTGTCGGCGAACAGCTCGTTGGCGGCCTCGGAGATGCGGTTGCCCATGGTGACCACCTGCAGCGCCACCACGTCGCGCTCGCCGGACTCCTCCGGGCGGAAGAAGTCCGCCAGGCAGAGCCGCCGGCCGCGCCGCTGGCGCGGGAAGGTGAACCGGGTCCGCTCGGAGCCGTCCTCGTTGTGGACGATCAGGTCGTCGCCCTTGGAGTTGGCCGGGAAGTAGCCGTAGATCACGGCGGGCTCCAGCCAGCCCTCGGTCTGCAGGCGGTCCAGCCACATCCGCAGCCGCGGCCGGCCCTCGGTCTCCACCAGCTCCTCGTAGGACGGCCCGTCCCCGTTGCGGGCGGTCTTCAGGCCCCACTGGCCCTTGAAGAGCGCGTCCTCGTCCAGCCAGGACGCGTAGTCCGCGAACGGGATGCCCTTGACGATCCGGTCGCCCCAGAACGGCGGGGTCGGGATCCGGTTGTCGAGGGCCACGTCGGAGCGGATCTGCCCGAGGTTGACCTCCTCGACCTCCTCCACCTCGACCTTGGCGTGGCGGCGCTGCCGCAGTTCGGGCAGGGTCGCGCCGGGGACGCCGCGCTTGACGGCGACCAGGGCGTCCATGAGCTTGAGGCCCTCGAAGGCGTCCCGGGCGTAGCGGACCTCGCCCTGGTAGATCTCGTGGAGGTCCTGTTCGACGTAGGCGCGGGTCAGCGCCGCGCCGCCGAGGATGACCGGGAAGTCGGCGGCCAGGCCCCGCTGGTTGAGCTCCTCCAGGTTCTCCTTCATGATCACGGTGGACTTGACCAGCAGGCCGGACATGCCGATGACGTCCGCGTTGTGCTCCTGCGCGGCCTCCAGGATCGCCGAGACCGGCTGCTTGATGCCCAGGTTGACGACGTTGTAGCCGTTGTTGGAGAGGATGATGTCGACGAGGTTCTTGCCGATGTCGTGGACGTCGCCCTTCACGGTGGCGAGGACGATGGTGCCCTTGCCCTCCGCGTCGGACTTCTCCATGTGCGGCTCCAGGTGCGCGACCGCGGTCTTCATCACCTCGGCGGACTGGAGCACGAACGGCAGCTGCATCTGCCCGGAGCCGAACAGCTCGCCGACCACCTTCATCCCGGCCAGCAGCGTCTGGTTGATGATCTCCAGCGCCGGACGGGACGTCAGCGCCTCGTCCAGATCCGCCTCCAGGCCATTGCGCTCACCGTCGACGATCCGCCGCTGCAGCCGCTCCTCCAACGGCAGCGCCGCCAACTCCTCCGCCTTCGAGGCCTTCACCGAGGCCGTGCTGACGCCCTCGAACAGGGCCAGCAGCTTCTGCAGCGGGTCGTACGCGGGCTCGTCGCCCGCCGCCGGCCCGCGCCGGTCGTAGACCAGGTCGAGCGCGACCTCGCGCTGCTCCTCGGGGATGCGGGCGATCGGCAGGATCTTCGCCGCGTGCACGATCGCCGAGTCCAGGCCGGCCTCCACGCACTCGTGCAGGAAGACCGAGTTGATGACCACGCGCGCCGCGGGCGACAGGCCGAAGGAGATGTTGGAGAGGCCGAGCGTGGTCTGGACGTCGGGGTGGCGGCGCTTCAGCTCGCGGATCGCCTCGATCGTCTCGATGCCGT
>NZ_JBHWBW010000697.1:0-2759 GCF_042735675.1 Kitasatospora sp. NPDC059571 | reverse complement strand
GGGCCACCTCGCCCGCGCCCCCCCCGGCCGCGCCCCCCCCCCGTCCAGCCGGCCGACGGGCCGTCAGCGGTCGTCAGGCGTTGCGGAACTCCGGGGCGCGCTTCTCCGCGAAGGCCGCCATGCCCTCCTTCTGGTCCGCGGTGGCGAAGGCGGCGTGGAACAGCCGGCGCTCGAACCGGACGCCCTCGGCGAGGGTGGTCTCGAAGGCGCGGTTGACGCTCTCCTTCATCATCACCGCGGCCGGGGCGGACATCGCGGCGACGGTCTCCGCCACGGCCATCGCCTCGTCGAGCAGGTCGGCGGCGGGGACGATCCGGGAGACCAGGCCGGCCCGCTCGGCCTCCTCGGCGCCCATCATGCGGCCGGTCAGGCAGAGCTCCATCGCCTTGGCCTTGCCGATCGCCCGGGTGAGGCGCTGCGAGCCGCCGATGCCGGGGATGACGCCGAGCTTGATCTCCGGCTGGCCGAACTTCGCGGTGTCGGCGGCGAGCAGGATGTCGCAGAGCATCGCCAGCTCGCAGCCGCCGCCGAGGGCGAAGCCGGCGACCGCGGCGACCACCGGCTTGCGCAGCTGCCCGAGGCGGTCCCACGGGCCGAGCCAGTCGTCCAGGTAGACGTCGGGGAAGCGGTTGCCCTGCATCTCCTTGATGTCGGCGCCGGCCGCGAAGGCCTTCTCCGAGCCCGTGATCACCAGACAGCCGATCTCCGGGTCGCGGTCGAACGCGGTGGCGGCGGCGACCACCTCGTTCATCACCTGCGTGTTGAGCGCGTTGAGCGCCTTCGGCCGGTTGAGCGTGATGATGCCGACCCGGCCCTTGCGGTCGACCAGGATCGTCTCGTACTCGGTCATCGTCGTTGATTCCCTTCGTTGCGCGTGGCTTGGCGGCCCGCCCTCACGGTGACACCATTGCCGACCGGCCGGTCGGTGCGCCAGTCTCGCCAGCCGAGACGGTGATCACTCCCGGTCGAGCCGCAGGACGTCCGCACCGGTGAAGTACCGCGCGACGTCGGCCTCGCCGACCTCGGCGAGGGAGGCCGGGCGCCACCGCGGGTTGCGGTCCTTGTCGACCACCTGGGCGCGGATCCCCTCCACCAGGTCGTGCGACTCCAGCGCCGCGCAGGAGATCAGGTACTCCTGCTCCAGCGTCTCGGCCAGCGAGCCGTGCGTCCGCGCCCGGCACAGCGCGGCCAGCGTCACCTTCAGCGCGGTCGGCGACTTGGCGCGGATCTCCTCGGCGGCCTCCTTGGCCTCCGGCTCACCGGCGGCGTCCAACCGGGCCAGGATCTCCTCCACCGTGTCGGCCGCGTAGCACTCGTCGATCCAGCCGCGCTGCGCGGCGAGGGCGGCGGCCGGCGCCTCGGCGGCGTACGCGGCCAGCGCCTCGGCCGGTGAGGTGCGGGCGAGGGCGGCGGTGAAGTCCGCCAGCGCGGCGGAGGGGACGAAATGGTCGGCGAACCCGCACAGCAGCGCGTCGCCCGGGCCCATCGACCGCGCGGTGAGCGCCAGATGGGTGCCGAGCCCGCCCGGCGCCAGGGCCAGCAGCCGGCTGCCGCCGACGTCCGGCATCAGCCCGATCCGGGTCTCCGGCATGGCCACCGCCGAGCGCTCGGTGACCACCCGGACGGATCCGTGCGCGGACAGGCCGACGCCGCCGCCCATGGTGATCCCGTCCATCACGGCCACGTACGGCTTGGGGTAGCGCGAGATCAGGTGGTTGAGCCGGTACTCGTCCCGGAAGAACGCCCGGGCGCCCTCGCCGCCCGCCTTGGCGTCGTCGTGCAGCGCCCGGATGTCCGCACCCGCGCACAGCCCGCGCTCGCCGGCGCCGGTGAGCACCACCGCCGCGACCTCGTCGTGACCGGCCCAGGCCCGCAGCGCGGCGTCGATCTCCAGCAGCATGCCGTGGGTCAGCGCGTTGAGCGCCCGCGGGCGGTCCAGCACGATCCGCCCCGCGCTGCCGTCCCGCCGGATGTCCACACTCATGCGTCGTCTCCCGTCTCGAAATGCCGTGCCGCGGGCAACCTTACGGTGACCGCGCGCCGGGCCGGTCGAGGCCGAGGGGGGACGGATGGGCACAGTCGTGGACATCGCCGTGGCGGTCGTCCTGATCTACGCGGTGCTGGCGATCCTGGCGGGGCGCCCGCCGCTGTCCGGGCCGGCCGTCGCCGTGTTCGCGGTGGCCGAGGGGACCGCCCTGTGGCGGGCGTTCACCTCGGGCCCGGGCTGGCTGCTCTGGCCGGCCTTCGCGGCCGCCGCGCTCTGGCTGGCCAACCTGGTGGTGGGATTCACCGTCATGCGGCGGCTGCGCCGCACCGATCCGCAGGTGCTGCGCGAGGAGGTGCTGCGGACGGCGACCGGCGCCGCGCCGCCGCAGCAGCTGGTGCTGGGCGTCGCCCCGGGCGGGGCGCTGATGATGCAGGGCGTCCGGCCGGAGGGCGGCGCCATCCTGGCCTACGGCTGCCCGATGTGCTTCGTGGAGGAGGTGGTGGACACCCTGGTCGGCCCGGACGCCCCGGTGGTGGCCGCCTACCGCCGCACCCTGCTCGGCGGCACCAACCGCCTGTTCGACCTGCACCGCGGCGTGATCGACGGCCGCTGGCACGCCGACCTGCGCCCGGTCCGGGGCCCGCAGCGGCCCTACCGGCCGCCGTACTGCCCCGTCCACGCTTCCTAATGTCGTTGTCAAGCGGTGGCGGTGACTGGCGGTGTGACCTGGTAGCACCGTCGGTCACGGATCAGGGCCCATAGGACGTTGACG
>NZ_JBHWBW010000696.1:0-2772 GCF_042735675.1 Kitasatospora sp. NPDC059571 | reverse complement strand
GACCGCTCGTCTCGTGGGCTCGGATTTGTGTATATGAGACCGGTCAGCCGGTCAGTCTGTCGCCCGGTCGGCGGGCCGCGGCTTGCGGTGCAGGGCCCGGTGGATCCGCCGGCCGGCGATCAGGTACAGCAGTACGGCGCCGGCCGTGTTGAGCAGCACGTCGTCGATGTCGAAGGCGCGGCCCGTGACGAGCGTGGCCTGCGCGCACTCCACCAGCGTCATCGTCAGCGCGGTGAGCAGGGTGACCCGCAGCAGGCCTCCGGCCCTGCGGGACAGCAGCGGCAGCAGCACCCCGAACGGCGCCCCGAGCAGCAGATTGCCGCCGATCTGCTGCACCGCGTCGCGCACCGCCGGCCGGTCCAGATAGAGCCGCAGTGACCATCCGGGTTGGAAGTTGGCGTGGACCAGGCCGCGCGAGCCGGGCTCGGGCGCCAGGGTGACGCGGGCCAGCGCCACCGCGAACAGCACGGTCGCCGTGAGGGCGACCAGCAGCACCAGCAGCCGGACGAGGGCCGGCACCGGGCCCGAGCGGTGCAGGAACGGCAGCCGCTCCGCGGACCCCCCGCCCGCCCTCGCTTTCGTCTTCGCCTTTGCCTTCGCGGGCTCTGCCCGCAGGGGCTTCGTCACCGCGTCGTTCGGCCGCACCGCCCCCGCCACTGCGGCACCCGTCCCGCTCGCCGCTCCACCACGTCTCGCCACCATCGTCCCGCCCTCCCGCGGATCACTGATCCCGGTCTCCCGGCCGGGCGGCGTCTACCCCGCCGCAGCCGCGCCACACGGATGCCGGAGCCCGCCGGACCGGGCGTTCCCACCCGGCGGCGGATTCCCGCCGTTCGGCCGGGGAGCGTCCGAGGTCGGTGCCACAATCGGCGGCATGACAACGGATGTTGACGATCAGCCATGGATATCGGTCCGACCCGACACCAGCGCGGTGAAGGGGCTGCTGATCAAGGCCTCACCATTGATCCTCTTCGGCGCGATCCGCATCGGCCTCATGATGGCGAGAGGACGCGGCACCTCGGAGGGATCCGGCCCGCTCGGCCTGCTCGTGGGCGTGCTCGCGGTCGCCTTCCCGCTGCTCTGGGTTGCCGCCCTGCTGGGCCTGCGCTCGGCGAACGCCCGGATCCTGCTCGATGAGGGGGTGCTCACCGTCCGCAACATCTGGGGCCGGCCGGTGCTCGCGGCGCCGCTCGCCTCGATCACCGGCGTGCACGCGGTGCGGCTCCCGGTCGACGGGCCGCACAAGGACCGGGTCGTCATCACCGCGGAGCAGTCCAGGCCCGTACTGATCGACGTCCGGCACTGGCAGCAGGACGGGCTGCGGCAGCTCTGGCAGCACCTCGGCGTCCCCGTCCGCGACCACGGCCCGCTGACCTGGGCGCAGCTGCGCGCCCGGATCCCGGGCACACGGGTGCCCTGGCGCCAGGTCCACTACGTCCTCTTCACGGTGCTCCTGGTCGTCGCCGTGATCGCCTACATCGCGCTGGTGGTCAACCTGCCGTTCCTGCTCTGACCCGGCACCGCACCCCGGGCCGCACCGGCCCGGGTTGCGGCAGCGCCACCGGCAGGCGCTCATGGGGTGGGGCGGCCGCCGCGAACGCCCCGCCCGGACGGAAGCGGGCGGGGCCGTCCCGGGCGCCGCCCGGCAACGCGAGCGCCCGTCGAGGCGCGGCCGCCCCGGCCGCGGCGCGCGGGGCGTACCGGACAGGGAGGGAGCGATGGACACCATGCACGCGGTACGCGGCCATCGGCGCGGCGGCGCGGAGATCCTCGTCCACGAGGTGGTGCCGCGGCCGGAGCCGGCCGCCGGGGAGGTCCTCGTCCGGGTGAGGTCCGCCTCGATCACCACCGGCGAACTCGGCTGGGACGCGACCTGGACCGACCGGATGGACGGCACCGGCCGGCCGCGGGTGCCGATCGTCCCGTCCAAGGAGGTCGCCGGGGTGGTCGCCCGGCTCGGTCCGGGCGTGACCGACTGGACGGTCGGCGACGCGGTGTACGGGCTGATCCCGTTCCTGCGGGACGGTGCGGCGGCCGAGTACACCGCCGTCCCCGCCGACGTGCTCGCGGCCGAGCCGCCGTCCCTCGGCCAGGACGCGGCGGCGGCCCTGCCGCTCGCCGGACTCACCGCCTGGCAGGGCCTCGTCCGGCACGGCGGACTGCGCAGCGGGGACCGGGTCCTGGTGCACGGCGGGGCGGGCGGCGTCGGCTCCTTCGCCGTCCAGGTGGCGGCCGCCCTCGGCGCCTCGGTGACGGCGACGGCCGCCGCCCGGGACGCCGACTTCGTCCGCGAGCTGGGCGCCGAGCGGGTCGTGGACTACACCGCCGAGCGCTTCGAGGACGTGGTGAGCGGGATGGACCTGGTCTTCGACGCCGTCGGCGGGGACACCCAGCAGCGGTCCTGGCAGGTGCTGCGCCCCGGCGGGGTCCTGGTGAGCATCGTGGCCCCGCCGGCCGAGACCGGACCCGACGGCACCCGCGGGGTGTTCTTCGTGGTCGAGCCCGACCGGGCCGGGCTCGACGAGCTGGCCCGGCTGGTCGGCGAGGGCCGGCTCGTCCCGCGGGTCGACCGGGTCGTACCGCTGGCCGAGGCCGCCGCGGCCTACGCGGCGCTGGAACACGAGCACCGGCGCGGCAAGGTCGTGCTGCGGGTTTCCTGACCCGGGTGGGTCGCCCGACCCGGTCGGGGAAGCCCGGCCGGAGGGGCGGCCCGGTGGATCGGGGCGGCCCGGTCGGGCCAAGGTGCGGCGGCCGGCCCTCAGCGGTGCCGGC
>NZ_JBHWBW010000695.1:2349-2787 GCF_042735675.1 Kitasatospora sp. NPDC059571 | reverse complement strand
GGGCCGTCCCGGGGGGGCCGCGGGCCCCGGGGCGGGGGGGCCGCACGGGCCCCGCCCCCCGGACGGTCAGCGGGCGGTGCCGGCCGGCTCGCCCATCACGGTGTTGCCGGTGACCGCGCCGCCGGCGCCGTCCACGGTCACCCGGTGGCGGACGCCGTCCTGGCCGACCACGACGGCCTCCCAGGCGGTGCCGCCGCCCTGCTCCGGAACGACCGCGAGGGACTCCACGCGGCCGCCGGGCACCGCGGCCACGGCCTTCTCGACGGCCTGCTGGGCCGCGACGGCGGGCAGCGGGGCCGGCGCCGTGCGTATCCCGGGGCGGCCGTCCGCGCCGGCGAGCAGCGCCTTGGCGGAGCCGGCGCGGGGGCCGTGCGTGGCGGGACCCACCCCGGCACCGCCGCGGCCGCCCGCCCCGCGGCCGGCGGCCCCCCGGCCCGC
>NZ_JBHWBW010000695.1:0-2339 GCF_042735675.1 Kitasatospora sp. NPDC059571 | reverse complement strand
TTGTGGGCCCGCCCGGCTACCCCGCGGGGGCCGCCGTCCCAGCGGCCGTCGTCCCAGCGGCCGTCGTCCCAGCGGCCGTCGTGGCCGTCCCGGCCGTCGCCCTCCGGTCCGCGGTCCGCCATCGTGTGGCCGCGGCCCTCCTCGTGGTGGTGCACCGCGACGGCGGCGGCCCCGCCGCCGAGCACGACCACCGCGGCACCGACGGCCACCCAGCGCACGCCCCGCCGGCGCACCCAGCGGCCGACCCGCACCCGGCGCCCGGCCGGCTGCTCCGCGTCCCCGACCGGCTCGCCCATCGGCCCCACAGGCTCGGACATCGGTCCACTCCTCTCCCGGTCCGGGCCCTTGCCCGGCCTCTCCTGGGCGCGAGCCTCGCGCATGCAGGCTGAAGCCCCGCTGAAGCTGCTGAAGACCTCTTCAGGGAGCACCCGCGGCGACCTGTCACCCTGGAGGGCATGCGCGTACTGGTGGTGGAGGACGAGCGGCGGCTGGCGGCCGCCCTCCAGCGGGGCCTGGAGACCGAGGGCTTCGCCGTCGACGTCGCCCACGACGGCCTGACCGGGCTGAACCTCGCCGGCCGCACCCCGTACGACGTGATCGTGCTCGACATCATGCTGCCCGGGCTCAACGGCTACCGGGTCTGCTCGCTGCTGCGCGCGGCGGGCAACGACGCCGGGATCCTGATGCTGACCGCCAAGGACGGCGAGTGGGACGAGGCCGAGGCGCTGGACACCGGCGCCGACGACTTCCTGTCCAAGCCGTTCTCGTACGTGGTGCTGGTCGCCCGGCTGCGGGCGCTGGCCCGGCGGGTCGGCAGCCGGGCGCCCCGGGTGCTCGTCCTGGGCGACCTGGTGGTGGACTCCGCGGCCCGCACCTGCACCAGGGGCGGCACCCCCGTCCGGCTGACCACCCGCGAGTTCGCGGTGCTGGAGCACCTGGCGCTGCGGGCCGGCGAGGTGGTCTCCAAGCGCGAACTCCTCTCCCACATCTGGGACGTCGGCCAGGACGCCGACCCCAACGTGGTCGAGGTGCACGTCAGCGCGGTGCGCCGCAAGATCGACACACCGTTCGCCAGGGCCGCCGTGCAGACCGTGCGCGGCGCCGGGTACCGGCTGGCGGCCGACGGTGGCTGACCGCACCGCGGGCCGCTGGCCCCGCCGACCCGTCCGGGTGCCGCCACCGCTGCACGCCTCCCTGCGCCGGCTGCGAACCGTCCTGCGGCGCCTGCGGCCGGACTCCGTCCGGGCCCGGGCCACCGTCGCCGCCTGCGCCGTGGTCGCCACCGCGCTCGCCGCGGCGGGTTTCGCCCTGCTCGCCCTGATCCACGCCGACCTGCGCCGCACCGCCGAGGACGGCGCCCGCCAGCAGGCCGAGGCGATCGCCGCACTGGCGGCCCAGGGGCGGCTCACCCCGCTCCTGCCGACCGGCCACGGCACCGACTTCCTCCAGGTGGTCGACGCCCGCGGCCGGGTCGTCGCGGCCAGCCAGAACCTCGCCGGGCGCCCGCCGGTCAGCACCGGCAGCCAGGAGGGCACCCGGACGGCCCGCAGCCCCTGGGACGGCGACCCGCTCGGCGACGAGCACCGGCAGCGGGTGGCGACCGTCACCGCCGACACCCCGACCGGCCGGGTCACCATCCACGCCGGGGCGTCGCTGCGCTCCGCCGACGCCGCCGAGGACACCGCCGCCGCGGCCCTGGCAGTGGGCTGCCCGCTGCTGCTGCTCACCGTCGGCCTGGTCACCTGGCGGGTGACCGGCCGGGCGCTGCGGCCGGTCGAGGCGATCCGCGCCGAGGTCGCCGCGATCGGCGACCGCGACCTGCACCGGCGCGTGCCGCAACCGCGCGGCGACGACGAGATCGCCCACCTCGCCGCCACCATGAACGCGATGCTGGACCGGCTGGAGGCGGCCGGACAGCGGCAGCGCGAGTTCATCGCGGACGCCTCGCACGAGCTGCGCAGCCCGCTGACCGTGCTGCGCACCCAGCTGGAGGTGGCCCGGACGCACCCCGACCCGGCGGTCCGCGCCGAACTCGTGGACGGCGCCCTGGAGGACACCGGCCGGCTCCAGGACCTCGCCGCCGACCTGCTGCTGCTCGCCCGGCTCGACGCGGCGGCCGGTGCGGCCGCGGGCGCCGACCCGGACCCGGGCGTCGACCTCGCCGAGCTGGTCCGCTCCGCGGTGCGGGCCCGGACCGCGGACCGGCTGCCCGTCCGGCTGGACCTCGCCGACGGCGTCCGGGCGCCCGGGCACCCGCTCTGGCTCACCCGGCTGCTCACCAACCTGCTCGACAACGCCCAGCGGCACGCCTCCCGGGACGTCCGGGTGGTGCTGCACGC
>NZ_JBHWBW010000694.1:0-2839 GCF_042735675.1 Kitasatospora sp. NPDC059571 | reverse complement strand
CCAACCGGGCAACCGGGGGCGCCGAGCCCAACCCCGCGGGGCGTCCGCCCGCCGGCCCCGTTCTCTTCCGGGGGCGCCCCCTGCGCCCGCCCGCCGGGCATGGACCAGTCACAGGCACCCGTGCTGGAAGCGCTCGCCACCTATCAGACGAACACGCAGACCCCCTTCACACCGCCCGGGCACAAGCAGGGCCGCGGCGTCGATCCCCGCGTGTTGGCCGTCATGGGCGCGGGGGTCTTCGCATCGGACGTGCTGGCGACCGCCGGGCTCGACGACCGGTCCTCCTCGCACGGCTGGGTCGACCACGCGCAGCGGCTCATGGCCGAGGCGGTCGGGGCCGACCACACCTTCCTGTCGACCTGCGGCAGCTCCCTGTCGGTGAAGGCGGCGATGCTCGCGGTCGCCGGCCCGCACGAGAAACTGCTGGTCAGCCGGGATGCCCACAAATCGGTGGTGGCGGGCCTGATCGTGGCCGGCATCCGGCCGATCTGGATCGACCCACGGTGGGACGCCGAGCGGCATGTGGCCCACCCGCCCGGCGCCGATGCGTTCGAGCAGGCGCTGCGCGAGCATCCCGACGCGGCGGGTGCCCTGGTCACCAGCCCGACGCCGTACGGGACCTGCGCGGACCTGCGGGCCATCGCCGAGGTCTGTCACCGCCGCGGCAAGCCGCTGATCGTGGACGAGGCCTGGGGCGCCCACCTGCCCTTCCACCCCGACCTGCCGACCTGGGCGATGGACGCGGGCGCCGATGTCTGCGTGACGTCCGTCCACAAGATGGGCTCCGCACTCGAACAGAGCTCCGTCTTCCACCAGCAGGGCGACCTGGTCGATCCCATCGCGCTCAAGCAGTGCGAGGACCTTCTCGGTACGACGAGTCCCTCCGTGCTGATCTACGCGGCCCTCGACGGCTGGCGCCGACAGATGGTGCAGCACGGACGCGACCTCTTCGAGGGTGCGCTCGCCCTCGCCCACGACCTGCGCCGCCGGATCGACGCCGTCGACGGCCTCCACGTCCACGGCCGCGACGACTTCTGCGGACCGCTGCTCGCCGCCGACTTCGACCCGCTGCAGATCATCATCGACATCTCCGCCCTCGGCACCACCGGCTACCGGGCCGCCGACTGGCTGCGCAGCCACCACCAGATCAATCTCCACGTCAGCGACCACCGCCGGATCAGCGCCCAGCTCACCCACGCGGACGACAGCACCACCGCCGACGCGCTGCACCACGCCCTGATCGACCTGGTGGCGCATGGCGCCGCCCTGAAGCCTGCGGCTCCGGTACACGTTCCGTCGCCGGCGCGGCTGCGCCTGGAGCAAGTGGTTCTGCCCCGGGACGCCTTCTTCGGCCGCACCGAGCAGGTCGAGCTGGCGAAGGCCGACGGCCGGATCGCCGCCGAGATGATCACTCCCTATCCGCCCGGCGTCCCCGCCGTCGTGCCAGGCGAACGCTTCGACCGCGCGGTCATCGACTATCTCGCCACCGGTGTCCGGGCCGGCATGGTCCTTCCGGACGCGGCCCGCACGGATCTGGCGACCGTCCGCGTCGTCATCGAGGACTGAACCTGCTGTCTGGGCGGCAGGTTCACGCCGTCCTGGCAGGAGCGTCGCCCGCTCGCGCGAGGTGCGGTGCGGTCGCCGCCGGTGCGCCGCGCGATGGCGGAGACATGGCTGGCCTCCGTCCCTGTCCGGCACTCCTCGACCGAGATGGATTTCTGCTGCCCGGAGGGGAGTGTGGATGGCCCGGAGAGCAGTGTGCCGGGCCGAGGTCGCCCACCGCCCCCGGCCCCGGCCCAGATGGCTGCCTCGCTCCCCACCTACCGCCAGCCGTTCCGCGTCGAGCTGCGCGACAGCGACCCGGTCCTCGCCGACGAGAAACCGGCCGACCCACTCGGGGCGCATGCACGGCTGCGGGTCAGATCCTTCAGGCCGGCGGGAGCGCTGGTTCAGGAGGCGTTGAAGCGCCAGGCGTCGCGGGCAGCGCTGGATGCAGACATCGCCTGACGAGCGGTGCGAGAGGCCATCTCCACGGGGTGGGTTTCCCAGGCGGTGACGATCCGGCGTCCGGCGGTGGCGAGGGCGGTGGCGACCAGCGCCGCCCCTGTGAAGCTCAGGAAGGCCCCGACGCCGGCCAGGGCAGCCCCGACGGTGAGGAGGCGCACGTTCGGCTTGAACTGCTCGGCATCAAGATGGTGGTTCGGCATGCCTCCACGATGCGTGCTGCCGCATTCCGTCGCACCCGCGGCCGTCCGCCACGTGCCGATGGAACGCCGTCACGGGCGCGGCACGAACGCGCGGGCGGCGGGGGGTACGCCAAGGCGCGGCGGCCGGTCGCCGGGGCGGAGGGCGATGCCCGAGGGCGGCCGCATGTCCCCGGACCACCCGTGGTGGGGACCCTTCATCCGGCTGGCTTCGCCTTCCTCCGTCGACGGATGCGTCTTCGCGTGACGCTCGGTCATGGTCACTGCCTCGGCTTCGTCCCGGAGGCACCCGCTGTGGCCCTGGGGGCGGCTGTCCACCGCCCGCCTCCTCAATCACGGGCGGTCCCGGCAGCCTGCGGCGCACGGGGCCTCGCGCATGACCGCGTTGCACCCGGATGCGCCATCGGAGCCGACGGGCCTGGCAGGGGGTGTGCCGTGGCACTTCGGGGCCGGCCCGTTCGTCCGGGGGTCGGTGGCCGGGTCGTGGCGGTTGCTGCGGGTGCTTCGTCGGGACGGAATCGGTGGCGGCCCCGCATGCGCGTCCGGCGCCGGGGCAGGCGGTCTGGGACCGCCGAAGCCGATGTGGAAGCGAGTGACGTGCGATGAGTGCTGTGCAGGAGTCGATCGACGTGGCC
>NZ_JBHWBW010000693.1:0-2849 GCF_042735675.1 Kitasatospora sp. NPDC059571 | reverse complement strand
GCCCCCCCGGCGCTTTTGCACCCTGTCACGGCGACGCGCCGCCCCCGTGACAGGATGCAACTCCTTCCGGCGCCCGGCACTGCCTAGGCTTTCAGCATGAGCATCCCCACCGCTGACTCAGCCGCCGGGCAGGCCGTCAAGGCCACGGACCGCGCGCACGTCTTCCACTCGTGGTCCGCCCAGGCACTGATCGACCCCCTCGCGGTGGCCGGTGCCGAGGGCTCGTACTTCTGGGACTACGACGGCAACCGCTACCTGGACTTCTCCTCCCAGCTGGTGAACACCAACATCGGCCACCAGCACCCCAAGGTGGTCGCCGCGATCCAGGAGAAGGCCGCCCGGCTCTGCACCATCGCCCCCGGCTTCGCCGAGGAGTCGCGCAGCGAGGCGGCCCGGCTGATCGCCGAGCGCACCCCCGGCGACCTCGACAAGATCTTCTTCACCAACGGCGGCGCGGAGGCCAACGAGAACGCCATCCGGATGGCCCGGCTGCACACCGGCCGCCACAAGGTGCTCTCCACCTACCGCTCGTACCACGGCGCCACCGCCAACGCGATCACGCTGACCGGCGACCCCCGCCGCTGGGCCAACGAGACCGGCGTCTCCGGCATCGTGCACTTCTGGGGCCCCTACGCCTACCGCTCCAACTTCCATGCCGAGAACGAGGCGCAGGAGTGCGAGCGGGCCCTCGCCCACCTCGAGCAGACCCTCGCCTTCGAGGGCCCCGGCACGGTCGCCGCGATCATCCTGGAGACGGTGGTCGGCACCGCCGGCATCCTGATCCCGCCGGCCGGCTACCTGGCCGGCGTCCGCGAGATCTGCGACCGCTACGGCATCGTCTTCATCCTGGACGAGGTGATGGCCGGCTTCGGCCGCACCGGCGAGTGGTTCGCCGCCGACCACTGGGGGATCACCCCGGATCTGCTGACCTTCGCCAAGGGCGTCAACTCCGGCTACGTGCCGCTCGGCGGCGTCGCGATCTCCGCCGAGATCGCCGCGACCTTCGCCGAGCGCCCGTTCCCCGGCGGCCTGACCTACTCGGGCCACCCGCTGGCCTGTGCCTCCGCCGTGGCGACGATCAACGCGATGGCCGAGGAGGGCATCGTGGAGAACGCCAAGCACATCGGCGAGAACGTGCTCGGCCCGGGCCTGCGCGAGCTGGCGGAGCGCCACCCCTCGATCGGCGAGGTCCGCGGCCTCGGCGTGTTCTGGGCGCTCGACCTGGTGAAGGACCGCACCACCCGCGAGCCGCTGGTGCCGTACAACGCGGCCGGCGCCGCCAACGCGCCGATGGCCGAGCTCGCCGCCGCCTGCAAGCAGCGCGGCCTGTGGCCCTTCGTCAACATGAACCGCTTCCACGTCGTGCCGCCCTGCACCGTCACGGAGGAGGAGGCCAAGACCGGCCTCGCCGTCCTGGACGAGGCGCTCACCGTCGCCGACGCGCACACCGTCTGACCGGACCTGATCCGGCACCTCCGGCCCCGGGCACCACTCACTGCGGCGCCCGGGGCCTCGCGCTGCCCCCGCACAGTCCACCGGCACTCCTGGAGCACCCATGCGATCCACCACGTCCGGCCTGTCCCGCCGCGCGCTGCTCGGCGCCACCGGCGCGCTGGGCGCGGCCGCCCTCGGCGGCTGCGGCATCCCCGCCGCGTACGTGCCGCAGGAGCGGCGTGCGGCCCCCGACCGCTCGGCCCGCGACCGCACCCTGACCTTCTCCAACTGGACGCAGTACATCGACGTCGACGAGAAGACCGGGCGGCGGCCGACGCTGGACGCCTTCACCGAGCGGACGGGCATCCGCGTCACCTACACCGAGGACATCAACGACAACGACGAGTTCTTCGGCAAGGTCAGCCCGGTGCTTGCGCAGGGCGGAGCCCCCGGCCGGGACCTCATGGTGATCAGCGACTGGATGGCCGGCCGCTACGTCTCGCTCGGCTGGGTGCAGGCGCTGGACGGGACACGGCTGCCGAACGTGCACAAGTACCTCGACCCGCAGCTCGCCCACCCGGCCTTCGACCCCCGGCGGGCGCACAGCGTGCCCTGGCAGTCCGGGATCACCGGCATCGCGTACAACCGGAAGCTGCTCGGCCGGGAGATCCGCTCCACCGCCGACCTGTGGGCCGCCGACCTGAAGGGCAGGGTCACCCTGTTCGCCGGCATGGACGAGGCGCTCGGCCTGCTGATGGCGGCGCAGGGCGCGGACATCTCCCGCTTCAGTGCCGACGACGCGCACCGCGCCATGGACCAGGTGCAGAAGCTGGTCGACCGCGGCCACATCCGGCGCTTCACCGGCAACGACTACACCAGCGACCTGGCCTCCGGCGCGGCGATCGCCTGCCAGGCGTACTCCGGCGACGCGATCCAGCTGAAGGCCGACAACCCGGACATCGCGTTCGTCGTCCCCGAGGAGGGCGGCGAACTCTGGTCGGAGAGCCTGATGGTGCCCAACCGGGCCGCCCACAAGCAGAACGCCGAACTGCTCATCGACCACTACTACCAGCCCGAGGTCGCCGCCGAACTCGCCGCGTTCGTGCAGTACATCTGCCCGGTGCCGGCCGCCCGCGACGTGCTGGCGGACAGCGACGACGCGGACACCGCGGCGCTGGCCGAGGAGCCGCTGATCTTCCCCACCGACGAGATCCGGGCCCGGCTGCACACCATGCGCGACGTCACGGCCGAGGAGCGGCCGGACTTCCACCGGGTCTGGGGCCGCGTCGCGGGCGTCTGACCGCGATCCGCGGCCAAAGGGCCGGCGGCCGGGCGCGGGCCCGGCTGGGGCGGTTGACCCCCGGGGGGGGGGGGCGGGGCGCCGGGGGCCCCCCCGGGCGGGCGGGGCCAGAGTT
>NZ_JBHWBW010000692.1:0-2851 GCF_042735675.1 Kitasatospora sp. NPDC059571 | reverse complement strand
ATGCCGATGAAGTCGATACCCAGCGGCTCCAGCGCCGTCAGCGCCGCACCGATCTCCGAGCCCAGCAGCATCGTGCCCGTCGTCTCGACGGTGACCTGGGCGAGGACCGGCAGGTCCAGGGCCGCCTCGGTCAGCGCCTGCTTCACGCCGAGGACGGACGCCTTGGTCTGCAGCAGGTCCTGGCTGGTCTCGATCAGCAGCGCGTCCGCGCCGCCGGCGATCAGGCCGGCCGCGTTCAGGCGGAACCCCTCGCGGATCACCTCGAAGGTGGTGTGGCCGAGCGTGGGGAGCTTGGTACCCGGGCCGATCGAGCCCAGCACCCAGCGGGTCCTGCCGTCGCGGGCGGTGTACTCGTCGGCGACCTCGCGGGCGATCCGCGCACCGGCCTCGGACAGCTCGAAGACGCGCTCCGGGATGTCGTACTCGCCCAGCGCGGCGTGGTTCGCGCCGAAGGTGTTCGTCTCCACGCAGTCCACGCCGACCGCGAAGTACGCCTCGTGCACGGACCGCACGATGTCGGGCCGGGTCACGTTGAGGACCTCGTTGCAGCCCTCCAGCTGCTGGAAGTCCTCCAGCGACGGATCCTGCGCCTGCAGCATCGTGCCCATCGCACCGTCCGCCACGACGACGCGGGAGGCGAGGGCCTCCCGCAGTTCGTTCGCGCGGTCCTGCGAGGCAGACGAGGGGACGACTGTGGCCATGGGGCTGCTCCCTGGGTGCGACGGCTGTCGGCTATGCGTCCCCATCCGGACAGGGGAGGCACCTGGCCAGGGTATCCGGACACCCCTCGGCGCACGGAACCCATTCCGCATCCTGGGCGTCCTCACCACCTGAACGGACGGGACGGGAGGGGATCACGTGCTGCGGTTGGTCCGGGCGAGGGCGGCCGGCCTGCGGGCCCGCTGGCGGGGGTGGCCGCACCGCCGCCGGGCGGTGTGGGCGGCAGGAATCGCCATGGCCCTGGCCGTCCTGCCGGTGGCGGGGGCGGCGGCCGCACTGCGCCTCGCGTACGCCGGCGACCCGGCCCCGGACGCCCGGACCAGGGGCAGGGACGCCCTCTGGCTCGGCCATGCCTGGGTGGACGGCCGAAAGGGTGATTCCGACCTGACCGCGCTCGCCGCCAGGCTGGACGGCACCGGCATCCGCAACCTCTATGTGCACACCGGACCGCTGGAGCACGACGGCTCGCTGCGCGCCGACCTCTCCCCCGGGGCGGAGCGGTTCGTGGCCGAGGTGCACCGGCGGCTGCCCGGGCTGCGGGTGCAGGCCTGGCTCGGCGACGTCGTGGAGCCGGAGAAGACCGGGCTCGACCTCGACCGGGCCGACACCCGCGACCGGGTCGCCGGCTCCGCCCGGCAGACCCTGGCGCAGGGCTTCGACGGGGTGCACCTCGACCTCGAACCGGTGCACTCCGGCTCGGCCGGCTTCCTCACCCTGCTGGACCGGGTCCACGAGGTGACCGGCGCCGCCGGGGTGCCGCTCTCGGTCGCCGCCCCGCAGATCGACCCGCTGCCGGGGATCGGCCGGGCCGGCCTCGCCCTCTCCGGCCACGGCAAGTGGTGGTCCCAGGAGTACTTCGGCCGGGTCGCGGACCGGGTCGAGCAGGTCGCCCTGATGTCGTACGACACCTCGATGCCGGTGGAGTCGCTGTACGGCGGCTACGTCGCCCACCAGACCGCACTGGCCCTGCAGGCCGTGCCGGACGACGTCGACCTGCTGATGGGCCTGCCCGCCTACTGGGAGGACACCCCCACGCACCACGGCTCCGCGGAGACGGTGGCCGCCGCCGTCCGCGGCGCACGGCTGGGCCTGGGCCCCGGCGGCCGCCGGGCCTTCGGGCTGGCCCTGTACGTGGACTTCACCGCCACGGACGCCGACTGGTCGGCGTACCGCAGCGGCTGGTGCACCTGACCCGGCCGGCCCTCGGGACGAATCGCCGAAAGCTCCGCGCACCGCAAGGATTCGGACACGACCCGTCCCAACCCCCCTCACCGAAAGTGTCGGGCTCCTCACATCTGACGATCCGTCACATCAAGTGCGTGCACTGACGGATAGGTTGGGCGAGGCGCCACCGACACGCGTGGCGGCCGAACCGAACAGGGGTGGGGACCATGATTTCCATGCGCAGGACGACCGGGCTGCTCGTCGCGGGCGCCGCAGCGGCGGCCGCCGTCGTCGGCGCCGCCGGAACGGCCTCGGCGGACACCACGACCGCCTTGTACCGCGGCAACACGCTCAACGTCGGGGACTCGATCGTCGGCACCACCGGCACCTCCACGTGGTACCAGCTGATCATGCAGGCGGACGGCAACCTCGTCGAGTACCGCTGGGACGGCGACCCGACCCAGGGCGACCAGAGCCGCAGCGTGTGCTGGGCGACCAACACCTACGGGTCCGGCGCGAACCACGCGACCTACCAGGGGGACGGCAACTTCGTGCTGTACACCCCGGGCGGCTTCGCCCCGTGGGCGTCGAACACGGCGGGCGGAGGGGGCTCGACCGTCGACATCAACTCGCACGGCGCCCTGTACGTCGGCACCAAGCGCATCTCCGGCGGGTGCTGACCGGCATCCCGCACTGACCGCCGCCCGGGCGGCGGTCAGCCGTCCAGCGGCGCCGTGTGCAGGGCGATCAGCAGCCGCCAGACCCGGGCCGCCAGGGCGGCCGGGTCGGTGTCGATCAGGCCGTGCAGCCAGTCGGCCAGCAGGCCGGTGAAGGCGGCGGCGACCGCCGAGGCCACGGTGGCCGCATGCGGCGCCCCGGCCCGCCGGCGCTCCGCCACGCTGCGCTCGCGCAGCTGGCGGTGCATCAGCTCGCCGAGCGGGCCGCCGCCGCCCGGCGTGAGCCGGGC
>NZ_JBHWBW010000691.1:0-2874 GCF_042735675.1 Kitasatospora sp. NPDC059571 | reverse complement strand
CCGGCCCCGCCCGGGCGCGGGCCCGGGCGGGGGCGCCCCGCCCCCCGGGCCGGCGGCCGCCCCCCCCGCCCCGGGGGCGGGGCCCGGGCGGCCCGGGCCCCCGCCGCTGGTCGAACTGCGGGTGCCGTTCAAGGTCGCGCGGGACGCGGTCGACGACGTCGAACGCGGCTCCAAGGACTCCGACTGGCAGCCCGTCAAGGACGCCGCACGCGCCATGGCCTTCGCCGAGGACCGGGCCGTCTTCGACGGCTACGCCGCCGCCGGCATCGACGGCCTGCGCAGCCGCAGCTCCCACCCGGTGCTCACGCTGCCGGCCGAGCCGCACGACTACCCGGACGCCATCAGCCACGCGCTGTCGACGCTGCGCCTCGCCGGCGTCGGCGGACCGTACGCGCTGCTGCTGGGCGCCGACGCCTACACCGCCGTCAGCGAGACGTCCGACCACGGCTATCCGGTGGCGGCGCACATCGACCGCATGCTCGACGGCCGCCTGCTCTGGGCCCCGGCGCTGGAGGGCGCCTTCCTGCTGTCCACCCGCGGCGGGGACTACGAACTGCGGCTCGGCGAGGACCTGGCGATCGGGTACACCGCGCACGACGCGGCGCAGATCGAGCTGTACTTCCGTCAGACCCTGACCTTCCTCACGTACACCGACGAGGCGGTCGTGGCGATGACCGCGTGACCCCTCGGCCCGGCCCGCCACCACCACAGGAGCAGCAATGAACGGCGAACCCGAACCGATCAGCCCGGAGGCGCGCCGGGCGCTCGCGCAGGAGCTCGGCGACCTGCAGGCGGAACGCGAGAGCGTCGCCGAGACCCTGCAGGTCACGGACTCGGCGGGGGACCGGGCCGACCAGGCCGACGAACTCCAGCGCGCCAGCGAGGTGGCCCGCCTCGACGCCCGGATCGCCGAGATCACCACGCGCCTCCACCAGGCGGACCTCGCGGGCCGCCCCCGCACCGACGCGGTCGGCGTGGGCAGCACCGTCACCGTCCGCTTCGCCGACGGCACCACCGAGACGGTCCAGATCGGCGAGGTCGCCAACGAGCTGGAACAGACCTCCGTCACCGCCGACAGCCCCCTCGGCCGCGCCCTCCTCGGCCGCCGCCCCGGCGAGACGGTCCACTACGACACTCCGGAGGGCTCCGCGAGCGCAACGGTGGACTCCATCACCTGACGGCCGAGCAGGGCCGTGCGACCCTGTTCGTCGAGGGAGCGCCGGTGCGGGGGGGAGAATCGGAGCACCGAGCGAGGAGGGTGCCATGGCGACGGCGCAGCAGTGGATCGAGTGGCTGGGGCTGGAACCGCATGTCGAGGGCGGGTACTTCCGGCGGACGTTCCAGGCGGACCACCGTGCGCAGGTGCCCACGCCGGGTGGTGACCGCTACACCGTCACGTCCATCCACTACCTGCTGACCCACTGGTCGCCGGTCGGGCACTGGCACCTCAACCAGTCCGACATCCTGCACTTCCACCACCACGGCGACCCGATCACGTACCACCTGCTCCACCCGGACGGCCGCGCGGAGACCGCCGTGCTCGGCCAGGAGCCGGACCGGGGGCAGCTCCTCAGTCTCGCCGTCCCCGGCGGTGTCTGGAAGGCCTCCCACCTGACCGCCGGGGACCACGGGCTGATCAGCGAGGCGGTGGTGCCGGGGTTCGACTACGCCGACATGACCCTCGGTCGGGTGGAGGACCTGCTGCAGCGGTTCCCCGGCCACGAGGAGCTGATCCGCCGGTACTGCCGCGCGGCCGGACCCGGCTGAGAGGGCGACCGATTCACCCGGATGCGCCGGTACGGCCTCCGTGGCGGCGTCCGCACGGACGGGTCTCCTGGAGGGGCACGGACCGAGGAGGGTGCCGGATGCTGTTGGCGGACAGGAACGCCGTGATCTACGGCGGCGGCGGGGCGATCGGGAGCGCCGTGGCGCGGGCCTTCGCCCGCGAGGGCGCGCGGGTGCACCTGGTGGGCCGTACCCGGGCACGTCTGGACCGCGTGGCCGACGAGATCCGTGCCGCGGGCGGTGCCGCCGAAACGGCCGTGCTGGACGCGCTCGACGAGGCGGCCGTGGACCGGCACGCCGACATGGTGGCCGAGCGGTTCGGCGGGATCGACATCTCGTTCGACCTGATCTCGTTCGGGGACGTGCACGGCACCCCGCTGGCCGAGATGTCGCCGGAGCTGTTCGAACGCCCGGTGGTGAACGCCGTGCGCTCGCTCTTCCTGACCGCGCGGGCGGCCGCCCGGCACATGGTCCCCGCGGGATCAGGAGTGATCCTGACCTTCGGCGGGGACGGCGGCCGCGAACCGATCCGGGACTACTTCATCGGCGGCTTCCAGGTGGCGCTGGAGGCGATGGGCACGCTGCGCCGCCAGCTGGCCGCCGAACTCGGCCCGCACGGCATCCGGGTGGTGACCCTGCACACCGGCGGAATCCCGGACACCATCCCGGCGGCGGAGCCGGGCCGGGAGGCGATCACCGCGATGATCGTGCGCAAGACCATGCTCGGCCGGGCGGCGACCCTCGATGACGTCGGCAACGTCGCTGCGTTCCTCGCCTCGGACCGTGCCGCGAGCATCACCGCCGCGTCGGTCAACATGACCTGCGGAGCCGTCGCGGACTGACGGCCGCCCGACGGCCCGCCGGACGCAACGCGACCCCCGCCGGGCAGCGTCGGGGCGGTCGGATCGGCACGGGGTGGCGTCAGGGAGGTGTCAGGAACGCGGTGCAGCCCGACAAGGGGGCGTCAAGATCGGCGGAGTGGCCAGCCGGGGCCTGAGAGACATCTCAGGGGGCTATTGAGTCAAGCAGCAGCCGTGATTGATGACGTGACGGAGGAGGTGAAGGCATGGTTCTCGTCGAACAGCTGGC
>NZ_JBHWBW010000690.1:0-2891 GCF_042735675.1 Kitasatospora sp. NPDC059571 | reverse complement strand
GGGCCGCTCAGCCCTCCGCGCCGCAGGCGCCGATCGCCCGGCCCGCCTCGACCGAGGCCCGCTGGGCGTCGCCCGCCCGGATCGCGTCGAGGATGCCGTCGTGGCCGACGTACCGCTCCGCGACCAGCTCCGGGCCGACGTCGTGCCGCAGGTGGGCGCGCATGACCTCGCCGAGGTCGGCGTAGACCGCGGCGATCACGTCATTGTGGGCGGCCGCCACCACCGCCTGGTGGAAGGCCGCGTCGGCCTGGACGAAGGACTCCGGGTCGCCGGAGTGCCAGGCCAGGTCGCGCCGCTCCAGCGCGGCCGACAGCAGCTCCAGGTCCCGGGCGGTGCGCCGGACGGCGGCCAGCCCGGCGGCCGACATCTCCAGGCTCGCCCGCAGCTCGGCGACCTGCGCCTGGTCGGCGTCGGCGAACCGGCGGTGCATCACCCCGGCCAGCTCGCTGGTGGCCAGCACGTACGTCCCCGAGCCCTGCCGGATGTCCAGCAGGCCGTTGTGGGCGAGCGCCCGGACGGCCTCGCGCACGGTGTTGCGGGCCACGCCCAGCTGCTCGACCAGCTCCGCCTCGGTGGGGATCCGCGCGCCGACCGGCCATTCGCCCGAGGTGATCTGCGCCCGCAGCTGCGCGATCACCTGATCGGACAGCGGGGTGCGGCGGGTGGTCGACAGCGCCATGGGACTCCTGTTCCTGGAAGAGGGCCTCAGACCCTAGCCGTTCCGGGCCCCCCGATGCTCTCTCAGGATAACGGGGTGCACTAATTCATCCCATCATTCTATGATGGCCGCTATGTCGACCGCCGCGGACCCAGCCGCTCCCACCCGCACCGAGGCCCCGCCCGCCCCGCCCGCCCGTACCCGCCTGCACGCCGGGCTGCTCGTCGCCGCCGTCGCGCTCGCCGCCGTCAACCTGCGCCCCGTCGTGACCAGCCTCGGCCCGCTGCTCGACAACGTCCGCGCCGACCTCGGCATGAGCGCCGGCGTGGCCGGCCTGCTCACCGCCGTCCCGTCGCTCTGCTTCGCCCTCTTCGGCCTGGCCGCGCCCGCGATGGCCCGCCGGATCGGCCCGGTCGCCGTGGTCGCGGCCGGCATGGGGGCCATCACGCTCGGCGTGCTGGCCCGCTCGTTCGCCGGCGGCACCGGCGCCTTCCTGCTGCTGACCGCCCTCGCGCTGGCCGGCGTCGCGGTCGCCAACGTGCTGCTGCCGGTGGTGATCAAGCGGTACTTCCCGGACCGGGTCGGCCCGATGATCGGCCTCTACTCGATGGCGCTCTCGGTCGGCACCGCGCTGGCCGCCGCCGCGACCGTGCCGCTCACCACCGCGATGGGCGGCGGCTGGCGGCTCGGCCTCGGCATCTGGGGCGCGCTCGCCGCCGTCGCCGCGGTGCTCTGGCTGGTCACCGCCGTGCAGCGGCGCGAGCGCTCCGCCGCGGCGTCGGGCCCGCACTCCGCCGAACTGCCCATCCTGCGTTCGCGCACCGCCTGGGCGCTCGCCGCCTTCCTCGGCCTCCAGGCGACCAGCGCCTACGCCGCGATGGGCTGGCTGCCCAAGATCTACCAGGACGCCGGCGTCTCGGACGGCGCCTCCGGCGTCCTGCTGGCCCTGGTCATGGGCATCGGCGTGCCGGCCTCCTTCGTCCTGCCGAACCTGGCCGTCCGCCGCGGCGACCAGCGGCTGTTCGTGGTCGTCCTCGGCCTGTGCGGCATCGTCGGCTACACCGGCCTGGCCTTCGCCGCGGGCACCGTCTCCTGGCTCTGGGCCTGCCTGGTCGGCCTGTCGATGTGCGCCTTCCCGCTCGCCCTCACCATGATCGGCCTGCGTGCCCGGACGCCCGCCGGCGTGGCCCGGCTCTCCGCCTTCGCGCAGAGCATCGGCTACCTGATCTCCATCCCCGGCCCGATCCTGGTCGGCACCCTGTACCAGGCCACCGGCGACTGGTACCTGCCGCTGGGCTTCCTCGCCCTGCTGCTCGTCCCGCAGATGGTCTTCGGCAGCCGGGCCGGCCGGCCCCGCCACATCGAGGACGAGGTGACCCAAGCCCAGGTCAAGACCGGGTGATGGGTCGGGGGGCGGTTCCCGGCCGGCCCGCGCCGGATGCGACACTCGGCGCATGCCAGTCCTCGAACCGAACCCCCAAGACGGCCAGAAGAAGCTGCTCCAGCTCATGGGCGTGATCGCCGGCGTCGTCGTACTCGTCGCCGTCATCGCGATGGTGGCCGCCCGGATCGGCTGACCGCCCCCGCCGGCCCGGGCACCCCTGCGGGTGGCGACCGGCCAGAGCCCGCGCCCGGCGGCGTGTTTTCTGCAAAGCTCTAGGGGTATGAGCGCCGACACACCCCGAAGGATCATCGTTCTCCGTCACGCCAAGGCCGACTGGCCGAACCAGGTGGCCGACCACGACCGGCCGCTGGCCGACCGCGGCCGCCACCAGGCGCCGGAGGCCGGCCGCTGGCTCGCCGACTCCGGCATCAATCCCGACTACGTGCTCTGTTCCACCGCACTGCGCACCAGGGAGACCTGGAAGCTCGCCGCGCACGAGCTGCCCAAGCGGCCCCGTCGGACGGTCTACGAGGACCGGGTGTACGAGGCCAGCCCCGGCGAGATCATCGCGGTGCTCCAGGAGACCCCGGACGAGTTCGCCGACCTGATCCTGGTCGGCCACAACCCGGGCGTCCTCGGCCTGACCCAGGTGCTGGCCGGGGACGAGGGCGACCGGGACGCGCTCAACCGGCTGCGCCTCACCAGCTTCCCCACCGCCGCGATCGCCGTGCTCAGCTTCGCCGGGCCGTGGAAGACGGTCGAGCCCGGTGTGGCCAAGCTGGACTCGTACCACACGCCGCCGCAGGACTGAGCAGCGGCAACGGCGGAGGGCGGTGAGGAGGCCTCCTC
>NZ_JBHWBW010000689.1:0-2894 GCF_042735675.1 Kitasatospora sp. NPDC059571 | reverse complement strand
GCCCCGGACCGGTCGGCCGCGGCCCCGCCCGCGACTGCGGCCAGGCCGACCGCCCCGACGGCCAGGCCCGCCCCCGCGCCGAAGCACAGCTCGTCGATCGGGGCGCGTTCCCGGCGGCGCAGGCGGTGCGCGGCGCCGGCCGCCGCCGCGGCGGCCAGTACGGCGGCCGTCGGTGCAGCCCGTCTCCCGGCCGCCGCCCAGGCGTCCGGCGCGGCCCGCCGGCCCGCCTCCCGGGCCAGCACGGCCAGGCCGACCAGCGAGGTCGCGTACTGCAGTACCGTGCAGCCGGGCACCCCGGCCGCCACCGGGCGGGCCAGCACCGGCAGCGCCCGGACCCCGAGCCGCCCGGGATGGGTGAAGGAGTCCCAGGCCACGTGGGTCGCCGCCCCGACCGCGGCCGAGAGCGCGAAGACCCCCGCCCGGCCGGCCGGACCCCGCAGGGGCGGCGGACCGGCCGCTCCCCCGCCGGGCACCGGCAGCAGGTCCTCGGCCGGCCGGCGCAGCACTCCCGCCCAGACGGCCGCCATAGCGGCTGCGAGCAGCACGTCGACCGTCGGCACGGCCCACCAGCGGTGGGTCGTCCGGCCGGCCTCGTACGCCCCGGGGAGCAGCGACTCGGCGAAGAACGGCACGTCGGGCGCCATCGACCCGGCCACCAGGCCCGACGCCGCCCACCAGCGGTCCGGCCGGCGCACCAGCGGCACGACCGCAGCGACATGGCTCAGCGTGAACGGCACATCCCCATCCTGCCCGCTGCGCGCCGCCCCGGCCGTGCGGGCACACCGGCCGTTAGCCGGCCCGTTACGCCGTCCGCCAACGCAGCAGCCGCCCGTCGGCGACCTCGACCAGCGCGCCGCCCGCACGGTGGTGGTACGCCGGCCGGAAGCCGGGCACGGTGCCGAGCCGGGCGCCGTCCGCCGGGTCCCAGACCGTCAGCCCGGCCGGGCCGACCGAGAACAGCAGGCCGTCCGCCGCGAACAGCGGCCCATCCGGCCCGCCGAACACCGCCACCTCGGCCGCCTGCGGCCGGGATGCCCTCCCCTCCCGCCGCGCCGCGTCGAGGATCCGGACGCCCGGCACCATCGCCAGGTCGTCGTCGCCCAGCCCGCCCACCGCCAGCCGGCAGTCGTCCAGCCAGGCGACCGGCCGGTTCCAGTGGTAGGCCGCCGTGGCCGCCAGCAGCGGGCCCGACCCGTCGCCGAACAGCTCGGCCAGCGGCCACACCTCGCAGCGGCCGTCCGGGTGCCAGACCCAGCCGTCGTCGGCCACGAACGACCCGCCGGGGCTGACGTGCAGCGCCCCGTGGAAGAAGTCGTCCGCCCGCAGCAGCGGGCCGCCCTCGCCGACCACCCCCTCCAGCGAGCGCCCGGTGGCCGGGTCCGCGGCGCCCAGCCGGTTCCAGTCCGTCCGGTGGAGGACCACCGGGCGACCCTCGTACACGGTGAAGGCGAGCGCGAAGGGCACCGTCTCGGCGTGGTGGTCGCCGCCGTCGAGCACCATCGTCCGGACACCGAGGGCCAGATCGAACACCTCGCCCGCCGTGCCGTGGTCGATCACCACGGCCGCGAACCGGCCGTCCGCCGAGGCGTGCAGGCGCCGCCGCTGCACGTGGTGCAGGAAGCCCTCCGCCTCCGGGTCGGGCGCCACCGAGGCCCGGGCCACCTCCCGGCGGGCGCCGGACTCCGCCGACCAGTGCACGATCCGGCCGTCCTCGTACAGCAGCAGCCAGGCGGCGCCCGGCCCGTCCAGCGGGGTGAGGTCGGCGAGCGGCACCCCGTCCGACGGCAGCACGGTCTCCCGGATCGTGCGGTCCGGTTGTACCGGCCGCTCGCGGACCTCCGGCGCGCCGACCGCCCGCACCGGGCCGCCGTCGACCCGGTCGAAGCACTCCTCGCAGACCACCGCCGTGACCACCCCGGCCCCGGCGTCCGGACGGTCGGCGCACGCCGTGCAGATCCGGTCGGACGCCGCCCCGTCGCCCGTCCAGCGCACCACGTGGTCGCTCTGATCGTCCGCCGCGCGCAGGTGCTCGCAGAGCGGCACCCCGTACTCCGGCCCGTCGTGCCCGCAGGCCAATCCCATCGTCGCTCCCCCTCGGTACGGCCTCGCCGGACCGCCCGGCGCGCCCCGCGCGCCGGTTCAACTCACCGCCGCCCGCACCGGTTCCGGCCCGGGCCGCTGCCCGGGTGTGCTCACACCGCCGGGCCGAAGCGGCGGACGGCCAGCGCGCCGAGCGCCGTCGCCCCGGCCAGCACGCCCCACAGCAGGCCCGGCCCGACCGCCAGCAGCGCGGTCAGCGCGGCGGGTGCGGCCGCCTTGCCCAGGCCGGTCGACAGCTCCCAGCGGGCCAGCGCCCGGCCGAGCCCGCCCGGCGGGGCGACCGCCACCACCAGGGCCGTCCCCGCGCCGGTGTAGAGGATCTCGCCCGCCGTGTAGAGCACGGAGACCGCCGCGACCCCGGCCGCGCCCACCGTGCCGCCCAGCGCCCCGGCCGCCCAGAAGCCCAGGTACGAGACGGCCAGCACGAGGCCGGAGGCCACCAGGACGGAGCGCCGGGAGCGCCGCCCGAGCCACAGCACCGCGCCGAGCTGCGTGGTGATCACCAGCACGGTGTTGCCCACGTAGATCCCCGAGGACCAGGCCGGGGTGACGTGCAGGCAGGTCACCAGCAGCGCCGGCAGCGCCACCTCCAGCACGTCGAAGCAGAACGCGAACGGCAGGTTCGCCAGCGCCAGGCCGGCGAGCCCGGTCCGGGCGGCATGCGGCCCGGCCGCTGCGCCCGCACCGGACGGACCCGCAGCGGCCGGAGCGGCCGCGGACGATCCGACGGCGGACGCATCGGCTGCCGGTGCGGGCGCCGCGGTCAGCCGCAGCGACCACACCAGGGCGGCCGC
>NZ_JBHWBW010000688.1:0-2898 GCF_042735675.1 Kitasatospora sp. NPDC059571 | reverse complement strand
GCCCCCCCCCCCCCGCGGCCCCCCCCCCCCCCCCCCGGGGGCGCCCCCCGCGCGCGCCCCGCCGCCCCCGCCGCGGCCGCCCCCCACGGCGCAGGCCGCCGGCGTCCGCTGGTCCGGCGAGGTGGTGCTCGGGATGGACGGCATCGACCTGACGCCCGTTCCGCCGCACAAGGGCGGCGGGGCGCCGGTGGTCATCCCCGGCACCGGCGGGATGCAGCTCTACGGCACCGCGGCCCGCTGGACCGGGCCGGGCGAGCCGACCGCACAGGCCTGCCGCGACCTGCTGCTGACCCAGGCGCTCACCGTGCTCGACGTGGCCGAGGGCGACACCGTCTGCCTGGTGAACGGCCCCTCGCCGATCGCCGCGCTCCAGGTGACCTCCGCCGCGGTCGACCAGAGCTTCCTCGGGCAGCTGCGCGGCCGGCTCACGGTCTGGAACCTCCACCTCGACCACTGAGCGCGGCCGCGGGCGGCCGGACGCGCCGGCGGCGGGGGCCCCCCCCAGCCCGGCCGCCCCCCCGCGGCTCCGCGGCGCCCCCCGCGGGGGCCGCCGAGACACCCCGCGGGGGGGGGGGGGGGCGGGCGGGGGGGGGGGGGCCCCCCCCCCGCCCCCCCCCGGCCCGCTCCGGATCCGGCCGGTCAGACCAGGGCGGCCTGGACCTGACGCAGGCTCGGGTTGGTCAGCACGCTCTGCTCGCCGGCGGGGGAGACCACGACCACGGTCGGGACGGTCTGGTTGCCGTTGTTCACCGACTCGACGTAGTCGGCCGACGCCGGGTCCTCCTCGATGTTGATCTCGGAGTACGCGATGCCCTCGCGGTCCAGCTGGCTCTTGAGGCGGTTGCAGTAGCCGCACCAGGTCGTGCTGTACATCGTGACGGTGCCGGACATGGCGTCGTACTCCTTCGGGAAGAGGGGCGTGCGGTCGTGCGTCCCAACGCCCGGCGTGCATCCGCCATTCCTCGCGCGCCGGGCGCGTGCGGAAGGCCACACGCCGGTCGGCGTGGTGATGATCGGACCGGGCAGGCGGGCCTGTGGACGGGGGACACCGACTGTCGGCCGCGGATGCCAGGATGTTCGGTCCGGTCCGCACCGCCCGCCGGGCTGAGAGGATGGTAGCCATGCAGGAAGAGCTCCTGGGCATGCCCGGCCCGCACGACCCCTACGACAGCGCCCCGGTCGGCGCCGACGCCGTGCTCGCCGGGCTCGACCCCGAACAGCGCGCCGTCGCGACCTCCCTGCACGGCCCGGTCTGCGTGCTGGCCGGCGCCGGCACCGGCAAGACCAGGGCGATCACCCACCGCATCGCCTACGGCGTGCGCAGCGGCGTCTACCAGCCGCAGCAGGTCCTCGCGGTGACCTTCACCGCCCGCGCGGCCGGCGAGATGCGCGGCCGGCTGCGCCAGCTCGGCGCCGACGGCGTGCAGGCCCGCACCTTCCACTCCGCCGCCCTGCGCCAGCTCCAGTACTTCTGGCCGCGCGCCGTCGGGGGCGAGGTGCCGCGGCTGCTGGAGCGCAAGGTCCAGCTGGTCGCCGAGGCCGCGGCCCGCAGCGGGCTGCGGGTCCAGCGCACCGAGCTGCGCGACCTCACCGGCGAGATCGAGTGGGCCAAGGTCACCCAGATCGTCCCGGACGACTACCCGGCGGCCGTCGCCAAGTCCGGCCGCGACGCCCCCCGGGACCCGGCCGAGATCTCCCGGGTCTACGCCACCTACGAGCAGACCAAGCGCGACCGCGGCGTCATCGACTTCGAGGACGTGCTGCTGCTCACCGCGGCCATCCTGGAGGACCGCCCGGAGATCGCCGAGCGGGTCCGCGCCCAGTACCGGCACTTCACCGTCGACGAGTACCAGGACGTCTCCCCGCTCCAGCAGCGGCTGCTCGACCAGTGGACGGCCGGCGGCGCCAGCCTCTGCGTGGTCGGCGACGCCAGCCAGACCATCTACTCCTTCACCGGCGCGACCCCGGACTACCTGCTGAACTTCCGCACCCGGCACCCGGACGCCACCGTGGTCAAGCTGGTCCGCGACTACCGCTCCACCCCGCAGGTCGTCCACCTCGCCAACGGGCTCCTCTCGCAGGCCCGCGGCCAGGCCGCCCAGCACCGCCTCGAACTGGTCTCGCAGCGCGAGCCCGGTCCGGAGCCGGAGTACGCGGAGTACCCGGACGAGCCCACCGAGGCCGAGTCCACCGCCCAGCGGATCCGCCGGCTGCTCGACGCCGGCGTGCGGGCCAGCGAGATCGCCGTGCTCTTCCGTACCAACGGCCAGTCGGAGGTCTACGAGCAGGCCCTCGCCGACCTCGGCATCTCCTACCAGCTGAAGGGCGCCGAGCGGTTCTTCGAGCGCCCCGAGGTCCGCGACGCCGGCGTGCTCCTCAAGGGCGCCGCCCGGGCCGCCGACGACCCGCTCACCGCCGATGCCCCCGACCTGGCCGGCCAGGTCCGCGCGGTGCTCGCCACCCGCGGCTTCACCCCCGCGCCGCCGGCCGGCTCCGGCGCGGTCCGCGAGCGCTGGGAGTCGCTGGCCGCCCTCGTCCGGCTCGCGGAGGAGTTCGAGTCCGCCCGGCGGAAGGCCGGCGAGAGCGCCGACCTGGCCGCGTACGTGGCCGAGCTCGACGCCCGGGCGGCCGCCCAGCATGCCCCCGCCGTGGAGGGCGTCACGCTGGCCTCGCTGCACGCCGCCAAGGGCCTGGAGTGGGACGCCGTCTTCCTGGTCGGTCTCTCCGAGGGCACCCTGCCGATCATCTACGCCAAGACCGACGAGCAGATCGAGGAGGAGCGGCGGCTCCTCTACGTCGGGGTGACCCGTGCCCGGCAGCACCTCGTGCTGTCCTGGGCGCTCTCGCGCTCCCCGGGCGGCCGGGCGAGCCGCCGGCCGACCCGCTTACGTGACGGGC
>NZ_JBHWBW010000687.1:0-2921 GCF_042735675.1 Kitasatospora sp. NPDC059571 | reverse complement strand
CGGGGGGGGGGGGGGCCCCCCCCCCGCCCCGGGGTGCCCGCCGGGGGCGGTGCGGCCGGCACGGGTGGCCAGTGCGGCCCGGATGATCCACTCCTGGTCGTGCAGATCGGTACCGCCCAGGCCGGCCAGCCGGCGCTGGGCGTGGTGGAGTCCGCCGGCCGACCATCCGGGGCCGACCGGGCGGCCGTCGGCGCTCGGCCGCCGGGCGGCGGGGCGGGCGGTCAGCAGCGGGACGTCGCCGGCCCACAGCTGGGCGGTCTCGGCGGCCACCAGCGGCCGGCGCATCGGGTCGGCGGCGGACTCCCGCCAGAGCACGTCGAGCACCCGGTCGCGGTCGAGCGCGTCGCGCAGGACGTCCGGATGGGTGGACTCGTCCAGCAGGGCGGCGTAGCGGCGGGTGGGCCGGACCAGGACCCGCACGGCGTCCTCGGCGAACGCGGCCAGCAGGCCGGTGGGGCCGCCGAGTTCGGCCGCGCCGTCGTGCAGGGCGCGGTAGCCCGCGCGGAACCCGGCGAGCAGGTCGTCGGTGTGGTCGCGGACGTCGGCGTCGACCCCGTCGAGGCGGGGCCGGTTGGCGCCGCCGGGGAACGCGGCCCGGCCGCGGACCAGCCGCATCTGGTCGGTGCCGGGCGCCGCCCAGTCGACGACGTCGGTCGGCAGCAGGCCGCCACGGTCGCCGCCGAGGCCGGAGGGGTCGAGCACGCCGTGCGGGCCGACCAGTGGGAAGGGCAGCAGGGCGATCCGCCGCACCGAGCGTTCCAGCGCGGCGGCGGCCGGGTCGCCGCCGGGCGGTCCGGGGCGGCCGAGGTCGGGGTGGAAGAGCGTCTCCAGGTCGACCAGGACGGGCTGGTCGCCGCAGGCGATCAGGTTCTCGTAGTGGATGTCCGTCCCGCCGGTCAGGTGCAGGACGGCCAGCAGCACGCCGAGCCGCCGGTAGAAGCGCGCCACGTCGGCGAGGTCGCCGCAGGGCGCGGGCGCGGCGAACTCGACCCAGCCGTAGCCCGGGCGGTCCAGGACGGCGGGGCAGCGCTGGCCCGGACCGGGCATCCGCTCGCCCAGCCAGGCCAGCAGCTCGTTGAAGCGGCGGTGGACGGCGACCGGCCGCGGCTTGTAGACCGCCCGGCTGCCGTCCGCGAAGCCGAGCAGGGCGACCGCCCGGCCGCGGTCGTGCCGGTCTCCGGCGCCGATCCGCACGGTGGCGAGCGGCCCCGGGTCGCGGCCGGCGAGCAGGGTGGCGACGACGGCGGGGCGGTCCGCGGCGAAGCGCTCCAGCAGTTCGGCCCAGGCGTCCACGGCGTGGCCGGCGGCCTGGGCGAGCAGGCGGGCCAGCACCGGGTACTCGGCGAGCAGGGCGGACAGCCGCTCACGGCCGGACAGCTGCCGGACGAAGTCGGCGAACCGCGCCTGCGGGGTGGCGCCCGCCAGCTGCCCGGCGACCCGCAGCACGTTGAGTTCGAGGACGAGGGTGCGCCGGGCGATCCGGGTCAGCTGGGCCGCCAGCTGCTCGGTGAAGTCGCGCCGCAGCGCCGCGGTGTCGACCGTGTCGCGGGCGGCGGCCCAGGACGGCGCTGCCTCCAGGCGTCGTACCGCGACCGCGGTGAACGGGGCCAGTACGGCGGCGAAGCCGTCCGCCCAGGACGGCGCCGGGCCGGGGTCGGCTCCGGTGGCCGGGGCGGTGTCGAGCGCCTCGGCCGCGAGCGCCGCCCAGGCGGGCCGTCCGGCCCGGGCGGCCAGTGCGGCGGGCGGCTCGGTCAGCAGCGCACGCAGGGCGTCCTCGTCCAGCCCGGCGTCGCCGAGCCTGGCGGCGAAGCGGCCGTTCGCCGGGGCGCCGAAGTCCGCCCGCCAGGCGTCCAGCCGTCGTTCGGCGGCATTGTCGCAGGGATCCCCGAAGCGGGGCGGGCGGGGCGCCGCCAGCCGCTCGGCGAGGCTGAGCCCCCCGGCCCACCACACCGTGCCCACCAGCCCGTTCACCCGTCCCGCCCCCGTCTGCATCATGGTGTTGAGCATGCCAGGGCGGCGGCGCCGGGACATGGGGGCGAGCCCCCATATTCCTGCCGGCCCGCTCCCCGGCGCCGCGGGGCCGGCCCGCAATCCGGGGGCCGTCCCCCATGGGCAGGGACCTGACGGAGCGTCAGGATCGCCTCATGGACGAGAAGACGACGACACAACCGTCGATCGAGGTGCTGGGGCCGATCACGGCGGCCGTGCGGGGCGTGCGGGCCGGCCTCGGCGGACGCCGCCCGAAGGCCGTCCTGGCCGTGCTGGTGCTGGCCCGGGGCGCCGTGGTGCCGCAGGAGGAGATCATCGACGCGGTGTGGGAGGACCGCCTGCCCGACAAGCCGCGGCAGGCCCTGCACACCTATGTGGCGGGCCTGCGCAGGGCGCTGGAGCCGGAGCGCGCCCCGCGGCGGGCCTCGCTGCTGGTCCGGCATCCCGGCGGGTACCGGCTGGCGCTGGCGCCGGACGCGGTGGACGCGGCCAGATTCACCGGTCTCGCCCGGCGGGCGGCCGGCGCGGAGGCGGCGGGGCGGCCGGCCGAGGCGCTGGATCTCGCCGAGCGGGCGCTGCGGCTGTGGCGCGGCCCGGCCTATGCCGACCTCGGCGGTCTGCGGTTGGTCGAGGCCGAGCGGGAGCGGCTGGCGGAGCTGCGCGCGACCGTGCGGGAGACCAGGATTGCCGCGCTGCTGGCGCTGGACGCGCACCACGCGGCGCTGGCCGAGAGCCAGGAACTCACCGCGGAGGCGCCGTTGCGGGAGTCCGGCTGGGCGCTGCGGGCGCAGGCGCTGTACCGGTGCGGCCGGCAGGCCGAGGCGGCCGCGGTGCTCGCCGCCGCCCGCCGGGTGCTGCGCGAGGAGCTGGGTGTGGATCCGGGCCCGGAGCTGGCCCGGCTGACCGCCCGGGTCCTCGCCCACCTCCCGGGG
>NZ_JBHWBW010000686.1:0-2939 GCF_042735675.1 Kitasatospora sp. NPDC059571 | reverse complement strand
CACGGCGGAGCACCGCCGTGCGGGGCCCCGGTCGGGCTACCCTGATCCCGGGCGACAAGATCGCCCAGAACCGAACAGGTGACAAGGTGAGGCGGTCCCCCGGCCGCCGGGTGAGGAGCGGTCCATGTCGGCAGAGGCCACCGAGGTCAGCCGGGCGCCCTTCGAACCGAGCGGTGCCGGCGCCGCCATCGAGCGCTGGACGCTGCGCAACGGCCCGCTGGAGGCCAGCGTCCTCACACTGGGCGCGACCCTGCACACCCTCACCGCGCCGGACCGCGCGGGCACGCCCGGGCAGATCCTGCTCTCCACCGACGAGCTGCCGCTGATCCTCGGTGCGGCCCGGCACTACGGCACCACCGTCGGCCGCTACGCCAACCGCATCGCCGACTGCCGGGTCACCGTCGACGGCGAGGAGCACGCGCTCGCCCCCACCGGCAACGGCGTCACCCTGCACGGCGGCCCGGACGGCTTCGCCCACCGGGTCTGGAACGCCGAGGAGATCCCCGGCGGCGTCCGGCTCTCGCTGCACAGCCCGGACGGCGACCAGGGCTTCCCCGGCGCGATGGACGTGAGCGTCTCCTACCTGCTGTCCGCCGACGCGGTCACCATCGAGTACCACGCCGTCACGACCCGGCCCACCGTCGTCAACCTGACCAACCACGCCTACATCAACCTGGCCGGCGAGGGTCACGGCGACGTCCTCGGGCACCTGCTGACCCTCGACGCCGACCACTACACGCCGGTGGACGCCCGGCAGATCCCGCTCGGCCCGTACGAGCCGGTGGCCGGCACGCCGTTCGACTTCACCACCGCCCGCCCGATCGGCAAGGGGATCGCCGACGACCACCCGCAGATCCGGGCGGCGCACGGCTACGACCACAACTGGGTGCTGCGCGAGCGGCCGGCCGACGGCCCGCCGGTGCGCGCCGCGCTGCTGGAGGACCCGGAGAGCGGCCGCACCCTGGAGGTGCTCACCACCGAGCCGGGCATCCAGGTCTACACCGCCAACGGCTTCCACGGCGCGGTGACCGGTGCCCGCGGGGTGGCCTACGGCCCGTACGCGGGCGTGGCCCTGGAGACCCAGCACCACCCGGACTCGCCGCACCACCCGCAGTACCCGTCCACGGTGCTGCGGCCGGGGGAGGAGTTCCGCTCCACGACCGTGCTGAGGCTCGGTACCGCCTGACGGGGATTGCTGAAAGCGCCGCAATGACGGCCCGTACCGCGGGGACACCCGCCGGTGCGGGCCGTTCGCCGTACCGGGGCTGAGCTGGGACGCCGTGCGGCAGGGGGTGCGGTGGGCGGACGGCTGCCGGCAACCCGGAGGACACGCGGATGTAACGATCCGGGCGAGCCTTGCAGAAAGTTGCTGCAAGGCCTTTCACGCGGCTTTCCCCGCTGTTACGTTCCTCAACGAACCCGGCGGTGCCAGCACCTGCCGGGCGAGCACGGCAAGTGTAAGCGCACTACCTCCCCTTTCTTCCAGGGCACCCACCCCCACCCTTCCCTAGGAGTTCTCATGCGGCGTGGCATCGCGGCCTCCGCACTCGTTGCGGCCCTTGCGGTCTCTCTTGCAGCCTGCGGCAGCAGCGGCTCCGGTTCGGACGCCAAGGGCTCCGACGGTCCGGTCACCATCACCTACTGGGACACCTCGAACGCGACCAACGAGGCTCCCACCTACCAGGAGCTGGCGAAGAAGTTCGAGGCCGCCAACCCGAACATCAAGGTCAACTTCGTCAACGTGCCGTTCGACCAGGCGCAGAACAAGCTCCAGACCGCGATGGGTGCCAAGGGTGCCCCCGATGCCTTCCGCTCCGAGGTCGGCTGGACCTCCGCGTTCGCCAAGGCCGGCTTCCTGGAGCCGCTGGACGGCACCCCGGCCCTGACCGACGCCTCCGCCTTCCAGGCCAGCCTGATCGAGCAGGCCAAGTACTCCGGCAAGACCTACGGCGTGCCGCTGGTCACCGACACCCTCGGCCTCATGTACAACAAGGCCCTGTTCGCCAAGGCCGGCATCACCAAGGCCCCCGCCACCTGGGACGAGCTCAAGGCCGACGCCGCGCAGCTCAAGGACAAGGCCGGCGTCGACGGCTTCTGGATGCGCGCCGGCGACGGCTACTACGCCATGCCGTTCCTGTACGGCGAGGGCACCAACATGGTGGACGCCGCGGGCAAGAAGATCACCATCAACTCGCCCGAGGCCGCCAAGGCCATCACCACCTACCAGTCGCTGTTCACCTCGCCCGGCACCGTCAAGGCCGACGTGACCACCGACTCGTACGCGCACATGATGGACGCCTTCACCACCGGCAAGGTCGCCGCGATCATCCAGGGCCCCTGGGAGATCACCAACGTCTACAAGGGCTCCGCCTTCACGGACAAGGCCAACCTGGGCATCGCCCCCGTCCCGGCCGGCTCCACCGGCAAGGCCGGCGCCCCGACCGGTGGCCACAACATCTCGGTCTACGCCGGCTCCGACGCCGCCCACAAGGCCGCCGCCGAGAAGTTCGCCGCCTTCATGACCTCCGCCGAGAGCCAGACCACCCTCGCGCTGAAGAACTCCACCCTGCCGACCCGCAGCGACGCCTACACCGCCGACGTCAAGGGCAACCTCGGCATCGCCGGCTTCCAGGCGATCCTGAGCTCCGCCCAGCCGCGCCCCGAGCTGCCCGAGTACAGCTCGCTGTTCGGCTCGATCGGCACCAACCTGGCCAAGATCGTCCAGGGCCAGGAGAGCACCCAGGCCGGCCTCGACGCCACCGCCGTCGACTACGCGAAGCTGCTCCCCGGCTTCAGCAAGTAAGTCCCCGGGCCGCGCGGGGGCGGCCGGAAGGAGCGAACCCACAGCATGCACCCACAGGCCCACTGCCCGCGCGCACCGACTCGCGGGGCAACAAAGAGAGACCCCCGCGCCGCGCGCGGCAGCCCCCCCCCCCCGC
>NZ_JBHWBW010000685.1:0-2945 GCF_042735675.1 Kitasatospora sp. NPDC059571 | reverse complement strand
CGAACCGCCACACCCGGCCGGGGACGACCAGGCCGGCCGCCGAGAAGGCGATCTTGCGGAGCTCCGCGTACGGACCGTTGTCCTTGCGCCACATGGAGGCGACGATGTCGACGGCCTCCTGCGGGGTCTCGGCGAACTCCAGCCCGGCGTAGACCGGGGCGCAGGCGTCGAGGCCGACGTCCTGGGCGGTGAGGCGGCGGCCGAGGCGCCGGGTGAAGACCTCGGCGATCAGCGCGGGGGTGGCGCCGCGGGGCTGCTGGCCGCGCAGCCAGCGGGTGACGGAGGTCTTGTCGTAGCGCAGGTCGAGCCCGTGCTCGAGGCCGAGCTGGTCGACGCGTCTGGCGAGCCCGGCGTGCGAGAAGCCGGACTCCTCGATCAGGGCGGCGAGCTGCGGGTTCTGGGTGCGGTGGGCGTTCGGGGCCGTGTCCGCGGGCTGGTCGTCGGGGGCGTGCGGAGGAGCCCCGGCCTGCACGTCGTGCGGGTCGAGCGCGTCGAGCGGTCCGTACGCAGGGCTGTCGGTTGCAGGCGTGTGGGGCATGTCAGTCAACACCTCTCAGGTGCCGCTCCGGTCCCCCCGGTGACGGGTCGGCACCCCCTGTCGGGAATCGGCGTGAATGTAGCGAGCATTCGGGCGCTATGTGCTGAATCGGACGTGCAATCCTCCGAACGGGTGATGCGCGCGTGCTCGTTGTGGGGAAGCCGGAGCCGCCGGTGTTTGATCGGTGCGGCCCCGGACGCCCGTTCGGACCGCATGGCGCTGGAACACATGTCCGGACTCGGGCCTGTGGCAGCCGGACACATAGGAGCGGGCGCCCGCTGTTCCTACCGTTCTCGGCCATGGACACCACTTCAGCCGCGGCCCCGGCGGCTCCGCTCGCGGGCCGGACGGCCCTGGTCACCGGCGCGGCCTCCGGCATCGGCCGGGCCTGCGCGGAGGCCTTCGCCGCCGCCGGCGCCCGGGTCTACGTCGTCGACCTCGCCGCCGGGCCGGCCCAGGAGCTCGCCGAGCGGATCGGCGGTGTCGCGGCCGTCGCCGACCTCTCCGACCCGCGGGCGGTGGAGGACCTGCCGGACGACGCGGACATCGTGGTCAACAACGCCGGCCTCCAGCACGTGGCGCCGCTGCACGAGTTCCCGACCGAGCGGTTCACCCAGATCCAGCGGGTGATGGTCGAGGCGCCGTTCCGGATCATCCGCCGCACCCTCCCGCACATGTACGGGCGCGAGTGGGGCCGCATCGTCAACATCTCCTCGGTGCACGGGCTGCGGGCCAGCGCCTTCAAGTCCGCGTACGTGACGGCCAAGCACGCGCTGGAGGGGCTGAGCAAGACCGCCGCGCTGGAGGGCGCCCCGTACGGCGTGACCAGCAACTGCATCAACCCCGGCTATGTGCGCACCCCCCTGGTGGAGCGCCAGATCGCCGCCCAGGCGCTGGCCCACGGCATCCGCGAGGACGAGGTGGTGGAGCAGATCATGCTCGACCGCACCGCCGTGAAGCGGCTGATCGAGCCCGAGGAGGTCGCCCAGCTCGCGGTCTGGCTCTGCTCGCCGTCCGCCTCCTACATCACCGGCGCCAGCCTGCCCGTGGACGGCGGCTGGACGGCGCACTGACCCGTCCGCACCCGTCCGCACCCGCTCTCTCCCCGCACGCCACCCCCGCCCTCGCCCCACCCCCGAGAACAGGTGACCCCATGGCCCACTCTCCCGACGTCGTGAGATCCGGCGCTCCGCAAGCGGACTCCAAGCTCTGGAAGGTCGTCGGTGCCAGCCTCATCGGCACCACGATCGAGTGGTACGACTACTTCCTCTACGGCACCGCCGCCGCCCTGGTGTTCGGCAAGGTGTTCTTCCCGAACAGCGACCCGCTGACCGGCACCCTGCTCTCCTTCCTCACCTACGCGATCGGCTTCGCCGCACGGCCGCTGGGCGCGCTGGTGTTCGGCCACTTCGGCGACCGGATCGGCCGCAAGAAGCTGCTGGTGCTCAGCCTGCTGATGATGGGCGCCGCGACCACCCTGATCGGCTGTCTGCCGACGTACCGCCAGGTCGGCGTGGCCGCGCCGCTGCTGCTGACCGCGCTGCGGCTGGTGCAGGGCTTCGCGCTGGGCGGCGAGTGGGGCGGCGCGGTGCTGCTGGTCTCCGAGCACGGCGACCGGGCCCGGCGCGGCTTCTGGGCGTCCTGGCCGCAGGGCGGCGCGCCGGCCGGCAACCTGCTGGCGGCGGGCGTGCTGTCGCTGATGACCGGGGTCCAGTCGGACGCGGCCTTCCTCTCCTGGGGCTGGCGGGTGCCGTTCCTGCTGTCCGCGGTGCTGGTGATGGTCGGCCTGTGGATCCGGCTGTCGGTCGACGAGTCGCCGCTGTTCCGGCAGGCGCTGGCCGCGGCGAAGGCCCGGGAGACGGTCGAGCGCCCGCCGCTCGTCGCGGTGCTGCGCGACCACTGGCGGGACGTGCTGGTCGCGATGGGCGCCCGGATGGCCGAGAACATCTCGTACTACGTGATGACCACCTTCGTGCTGGCGTATGCGGTCGGCCACGTCCACCTGCCGAAGCAGACCGCGCTGAACGCGGTGCTGATCGCCTCCGCGATCCAGTTCGCGCTGATCCCGGTCTTCGGCGCGCTCTCCGACCGGGTCGGCCGCAAGCCGGTCTACCTGGTGGGCGCGGTCGGCGTCGGCATCTGGGCGTTCGTCTTCTTCGGCATGGTGGACACCAGGTCGTTCGGCTCGATGGTCGCCGCGATCACGATCGGCCTGGTCTTCCACAGCGCCATGTACGCGCCGCAGGCGGCGTTCTTCTCCGAGCTGTTCGCCACCCGGATGCGGTACTCCGGCGCCTCCATCGGCGCCCAGTTCTCCTCGGTCGCGGCCGGCGCCCCGGCGCCGCTGATCGCCACCGCGCTGCTCAAGGACTACGGCAGCTCCACCCCGATCGCGGTGTACGTCGCC
>NZ_JBHWBW010000684.1:0-2961 GCF_042735675.1 Kitasatospora sp. NPDC059571 | reverse complement strand
CGCGCGCGCGCCCCCCCCCCCCGACCCGCGCGGCGCGGCGCGGCGGCGCCCCGCCGCGCGCGGGACCCGCGCCCCACCCCGCCCCAGCCCGCGGCCGCCGCGGCGGCGCCGGCCGCGGCCGAGCCCGCCGCCGCGCCGGCCCCCGAGGAGCAGCCGGCCGCCGCCGAGGAGTCCGCCGCACCGGCCCGCCGCACCCGCCGCCGCCGCGTCGTGGCCGAGACCCCGGTCGTGGCGGAGGCCCCGGCCGAGGAGGAGCCCGCGCAGGAGGAGCCCGAGGAGCCCGAGGAGCCGGAGGCGGTCGAGGAGACCGCCGCCGAGGAGCAGCCGGCCGAGGAGCCGGCCGCCGCCCCGGAGACCTCGCACCGGGTCCGCCGCCGGGCCGTCCGCCCGTCCACCGCGATCTTCCAGGCCCCGGTCTTCCAGGAGCCCGCGCCGTACGTCGCGCAGGCGCCCGCCGCGCAGCCCAAGGCGCAGGCCCCGGCCCAGCCCAAGGCCCAGGCCCCCGCCGCTGCGGCGTCGGAGGAAGAGGAGTTCGAGTACAGCGGTGTCGGCCGCCGCCGCCGGGTGCGGACCCAGGTCCGCGTCCAGGCGCCCGCCCGCGCCGCCCAGGTCGAGGCTCCGGCCGAGACCCGTACCGCCGAGACCCGTACCGCCGAGGCCCCGGCGCCCGAGGAGGCCCCCGCGGCCGGCCCGGAGCAGGAGGGCGACTGGGAGGACGACGGCCGTCCGTCCCGTCGCCGCCGCCGGGGCGGCCGCCGTCGCCGCCGCGGCGAGGCGGAGGAGCCGGAGGCCGTGGAGGCCGCCGGCCGCCCGCAGGCCGAGGACGAGGGTGCCGACGAGGAGCCGGAGGAGGACGAGGACGAGCTGGCCGCGGGCCTGTCCTCCTCGCGCCGCCGTCGCCGTCGCCGCCGCCGCAGTGGTGAGGGCGGTGCCGAGCAGGCCGAGACCAGCGAGGACGGCGTCCGTACGGTGGTGAAGGTGCGCGAGCCGCGCCGCCGCTCCACCGAGCCGTCGTTCGACCCGGACGAGGTGCAGTCCATCAAGGGCTCCACCCGTCTGGAGGCGAAGAAGCAGCGCCGCCGCGAGGGCCGCGAGCTGGGCCGCCGCCGGGTGCCGATCATCACCGAGGCCGAGTTCCTGGCCCGCCGCGAGTCGGTCGAGCGCGTCATGGTGGTGCGCCAGAACGGCGAGCGCACCCAGATCGGCGTCCTGGAGGACGGCGTGCTCGTCGAGCACTACGTCAACAAGGAGCAGGCCACCTCGTACGTCGGCAACGTGTACCTGGGCAAGGTGCAGAACGTGCTGCCGTCGATGGAGGCCGCGTTCGTCGACATCGGCAAGGGCCGCAACGCGGTGCTGTACGCCGGTGAGGTCAACTTCGGTGCGCTGGGCGGCCACGGCGGCCCGCGCCGGATCGAGTCGGTGCTGAAGTCCGGCCAGTCGGTGCTGGTGCAGGTCTCCAAGGACCCGATCGGCCACAAGGGCGCCCGGCTGACCAGCCAGATCTCGCTGCCCGGCCGGTACCTGGTCTACGTGCCCGAGGGCTCGATGACCGGCATCAGCCGCAAGCTGCCGGAGAACGAGCGGGCCCGCCTCAAGACGATCCTCAAGAAGATCGTCCCGGACGACGCGGGCGTCATCGTGCGCACCGCCGCCGAGGGTGCCAGCGAGGACGAGCTGACCCGGGACGTGCAGCGCCTCCAGCAGCAGTGGGAGGACATCCAGAAGAAGGCCGCCACCGGCAACGCCCCGGTGCTGCTGTACGGCGAGCCGGACATGACCGTCCGGGTCGTCCGCGACATCTTCAACGAGGACTTCACCAAGGTCATCGTCAGCGGCGCCGAAGCGTGGAGCACCATCCACGACTACGTCTCGCACGTGGCGCCCGACCTCACCGAGCGCCTCCAGCGGTGGACCTCGGACGTCGACGTCTTCGCGACCTACCGCATCGACGAGCAGCTGATGAAGGCGCTGGACCGCAAGGTCTGGCTGCCGAGCGGCGGTTCGCTGGTCATCGACCGCACCGAGGCGATGGTCGTGGTCGACGTCAACACCGGCAAGTTCGTCGGCCAGGGCGGCAACCTCGAGGAGACCGTCACCCGCAACAACATCGAGGCGGCCGAGGAGATCGTCCGCCAGCTGCGGCTGCGCGACCTCGGCGGCATCATCGTGATCGACTTCATCGACATGGTGCTGGAGTCCAACCGCGACCTGGTGCTGCGGCGCCTGCTGGAGTGCCTGGGCCGGGACCGCACCAAGCACCAGGTGGCCGAGGTCACCTCGCTGGGCCTGGTGCAGATGACCCGCAAGCGGGTCGGCCAGGGCCTGCTGGAGTCCTTCTCCGAGCCGTGCGTGCACTGCAACGGCCGCGGCGTCATCGTCCACATGGACCAGCCGCACGCCCACGGCGGCGGTGGCGCCGCCGGGCAGGCCGGCGAGGGCGCCACGGGTGGCAAGCGCCGCCGCCGCGGCAAGGGCGGTGCGGCGCAGGCCGACACCCTGGCCGAGGAGAGCGTGATCGAGGAGGCGGAGGCCGTGGAGGCCGCCGCCGAGGCGGTCGCCGAGGCCGCCCACGCCGTCGAGCAGGTCGAGGCCGCGGTGGTGGAGGCCCTCGCGGCCGAGCCCGTCGTCGAGCAGGCCGCCCCGGTCGAGGCCCCGGCGGCCCCGGCCGGCCGCACCCGCCGCCGTGCGGTGCGCAAGGCGACCGCCCCGGCCGGGGCGCCCGCCGAGGCCGAGATCGTGGTGCTCCAGGCCCGGGCCGAGGCCGCCATGGAGGCCGCGCTGACCGCCGCCGAGCAGCTGCCGACCGCTGAGGAGGCCGCTGAGGAGGCCCCCGAGGCGGTCGCCGAGTCCGCGGCCCCGGAGGCCGAGGAGGCGGCCGAGGCCGTGGAGGGCGCGGAGGACGGGGCGCCGGCGCCGAAGAAGCGCGCCCCGCGCAATGCCGCCGCCCCGAGGACCCGC
>NZ_JBHWBW010000683.1:0-2961 GCF_042735675.1 Kitasatospora sp. NPDC059571 | reverse complement strand
GGGGACCCCCACGCCCCCCGCCGGGTCCCCCCCCCCGGGGCGGGGCCGTCGCAGGCCGGGGTCAGGAGCCGACCTTGCGCTTGTTCCAGACGTCGAAGCCGACCGCGGCGAGCAGCACCAGGCCCTTGATCACCTGCTGGTAGTCGGTGCCCACGCCGACCAGCGACATGCCGTTGTTCAGCACGCCCAGCACCAGGCCGCCGATGATCGCGCCGAGCACCGTGCCAACGCCGCCGGACGCCGACGCGCCGCCGATGAACGCCGCCGCGATCGCCTCCAGCTCGAAGTTGATGCCGGCCTGCGGGGTGCCCGCGTTCAGCCGGGCGGCGAAGACCAGGCCGGCCAGTGCCGCGAGCACGCCCATGTTGACGAAGGCCAGGAACACCACCCGCTTGCTCTTCACCCCGGACAGCTTCGCGGCCGGCTCGTTGCCGCCGATCGCGTACGTGTGCCGGCCGATGATCGAGTTGCGCATCAGGTAGCCGAAGCCCACCAGCAGCACCCCCAGGATCAGCAGCACGATCGGCGCACCGTGGTAGCTGGCCAGCAGCAGCGTGAAGACCAGCACCGCGGCCGTGATCGCCGCCAGCTTCGCCAGGAAGAACCCGAGCGGCAGCAGCTCCAGCCCGTACGCCGCGGCCTGCCGGCGGCCGCGGACCTCCTGCAGCACGGCGATCGCCAGCACGCCCAGGCCCAGCAGCAGCGTCAGGTTGTGGTAGTTGGTGTGCGGGCCGACCTCCGGCAGGAACCCGCTGCTGATCTTCTGGAAGCCCCGCGGGAACGGCGCGATCGACTGCCCCTGCAGAAGGATCTGGGTGCCGCCGCGGAAGAGCAGCATGCCGGCCAGCGTCACGATGAACGACGGGATGCCGATGTAGGCGATCCAGAAGCCCTGCCAGGCCCCCGCCGCACCGCCGATCAGCAGGGCGGCGACCAGCGCCAGCGGCCACGGGACCTGGTGCTTCACCATCATCACCGCCGCCGCCGCCCCGACGAACGCCGCCAGCGAGCCGACCGACAGGTCGATGTGCCCCGCGATGATGACGATCATCATGCCGATCGCCAGGATGAGGATGTAGCCGTTCTGCTGGATCAGGTTGGTGATGTTCAGCGGCTTGAGCAGGGTGCCGTCCGTCCAGATCTGGAACAGCACGACGATCAGCGCGAGCGCGACCAGCATGCCGTACTGGCGGACGTTGCCGCGCAGCGCCCGGGCCAGCAGCGCGCCGGTGGACGGGGCCTGCGCGGACGCGGCCGCTGCGGCCGGGGGCTTGGGAGTGGTCTCGGTCTGGGCCATGCCTTACACCTGCTCGGGTCGGGATGCCGCGGTCGGCGCGGCCGCGGGCTCGGGGGAGAGGGACTTCGGGGCGGCGCCCGCCGGGGCGGCGCGCGCGGTCATCAGCCGCATCAGCGACTCCTGGGTGGCCTCGGCGCGCGGCACCTCACCGGTGATCCGGCCCTCGGCCATCGTGTAGATGCGGTCGCACAGGCCCAGCAGCTCGGGCAGCTCCGAGGAGATCAGCAGCACCGCCCGGCCCTCCGCGGCCAGATCGGCGACCACCTGGTAGATCTCCGCCTTGGCACCGATGTCGATGCCGCGGGTCGGCTCGTCGAGGATCAGCACCTGCGGCTCAGCGAAGATCCACTTGCTGAGCACGACCTTCTGCTGGTTGCCGCCGGAGAGCTTGCCGGTCTCCGCGAACACGGACGGCGCCTTGATGTTCATCGACGCCCGGAACGACTCGGCGACCCGCGCCTCCTCGTGCCGGTTCACCCGGCCCCGCCGGGCGACCTTGCCCAGCGCGGACAGCGAGATGTTCCGGCTGATGTCGTCGATCAGGTTCAGCCCGAGGTGCTTGCGGTCCTCAGTGACGTACGCGATGCCGTGCCCGATCGCCTCCGGCACCGTCCGGGTCCGCACCTCCGCCCCGTTCACCAGCACCCGGCCGCCGGTGTACCGGCCGTACGACCGGCCGAAGACGCTCATCGCGAGCTCCGTGCGGCCGGCGCCCATCAGCCCGGCGATGCCGACGATCTCTCCGCTGCGCACGGTCAGCGAGGCGCCGTCGACGACGTTGCGCTGGTGGTCGATCGGGTGCTGGACCGTCCAGTCCTCGATCGCGAACGCCGTCGCGCCGATCTCGGGGGTCCGCTCGGGGTAGCGGTGCTCCAGGTCCCGGCCGACCATGCCGCGGATGATCCGGTCCTCCGCGATGCCGTCCGCGCCGACCGGGATGGTCTCGATCGTCCGGCCGTCCCGCAGGATCGTCACCGCGTCCGCGACCTGCGCGATCTCGTTCAGCTTGTGCGAGATGACGATGCAGCTGATGCCCTGGGCCTTGAGCTCCAGGATCAGGTCGAGCAGCTTGCGGCTGTCCTCGTCGTTCAGCGCGGCGGTCGGCTCGTCCAGGATGAGCAGCTTCACCTCCTTGGCGAGCGCCTTGGCGATCTCCACCAGCTGCTGCTTGCCGACACCGATGTCGGCGACCCGGGTCTGCGGCTGCTCGTGCAGCCCGACCCGCTCCAGCAGCTGCCGGGCGTGCTGCAGGGTCCGGTTCCAGCTGATGATGCCGCGCCTGGCGTGCTCGTTGCCGAGGAAGATGTTCTCGGCGATCGACAGGTACGGCACCAGCGCGAGCTCCTGGTGGATGATCACGATGCCGCGCTGCTCGCTGCCGCGGATGTCCTTGAAGCGGCAGGGCTCGCCCTCGAAGAGGATCTCCCCCTCGTAGCTGCCGTGCGGGTACACCCCGCTGAGCACCTTCATCAGGGTGGACTTGCCGGCGCCGTTCTCGCCGCAGATCGCGTGGATCTCACCGGCGGCGACGCTGAGGTTGACGTCGGACAGGGCCTTGACGCCGGGGAACGACTTGGTGATCGAACGCATCTCGAGGACGGGTCCGGCCATGGTGGTACATCCCAATCTCCGTGGGCGGTGCGGGCGGGGCCGTGGTTCCCGGC
>NZ_JBHWBW010000682.1:0-2969 GCF_042735675.1 Kitasatospora sp. NPDC059571 | reverse complement strand
GGGGGCCGGGGCGGCCCCGCCCGGGACCCCCGCGGCCCCCCTTACCCCGCACCCCCCCCCCCCCCCCTCCCGGCCCGGGCCCCCCCCCCGCCCCCCCGCGCGGGGGGGCGGGCCGCGGCGTGCCGTCGGCCGCGGTGGCCGGTAGGGGCGTCGATGTGCCCCGGGCCGGGGACAGCGGCCGGGGCGGGGCGCTACCGTGGTGCCGACGCCACGCCCGGGAGTGCGAGATGACCGACCGACCCGCCGGCACCGAACGGCAGACGCTCGACCCGCGGTCCGCCGCGGCACTGCGGGCCTTCGCGGACGAGCAGCGCGCCCGCACCGACCGGCTGACGGCCGCACTGGAGGACATCGCACGCCACGGGCTGCCGCGCGCCGAGGACTGCGTCCCGTGGGAGGTCGTCCGCGACCGGCGGCTCGCCGAACTCGCCGCCGCACCCGCCGACCGCCCGCGGGACACCGCTGCCTGATGCGCCGCCAGCGACGCCGCCGCGCACAGATCGCCTTCACCGCGCTCGCCGAGCAGCAGATCGCGGCGATCACCGACCCCGGCGAGATCCACGCCCTGGACCGTGCCCTCGCCGCGCTCTCCGTCGACCCGGCCATGGGCGACCTCATCGCCGGCACCACACCGGAACTGCGCCAGTACACCGACGAGGTGGAGGCCGTCCGGCTCATCTACTACGTCACCGCGCTGCGCACCGTGGTGGTCATCGCCTACCTGGAGGTCGGCTGACCGGCAGCCGGCCGGCACCGGGCCGGGCGGGGGCTGATCGCCCACTGGTGTCCGGCCCCCGTGGAACCCGGACCGGGCCGAGCGGTGCCACGGTCCTGCCCGGGCGAGGAGCACGAACGGCGCGCCAGCTCGGTCCGCAACGGCCGGGCAACGTGGCGCGCCGTCACGGGTCCTACTCCTCCGGGACCCACTCGATCAGCTGGTCGAGGAGCTCCGGGTCGCCGTCGACCTCCAGCCCGTCCATGGACACCCGGCCGTACATGAAGAGGACCGTGTCGCTGGCCGTGCACCGCACCGAGACGCCGCCGGCTTCCGGGTCGTCGCCCGCGATTCGGGCGGCGCGCGCGCCGTCGCCGTCGACCGTGAGGCGCCAGGAGCGGCCCTCGGTGGTGTGGTAGTCGATGGCGTTGGGCTTGTGCGGCCAGGGGCTGGTCGTCGCGTTGCAGGTGAAGAGGAACTCCTCGACGCCGTCGAGCGCGATCTCGACCGGCAGCGGTTCCGGCGCGCCCACGGTGGCCTGGGCGTCGTAGGTGTGGACCGCGATCTCCTGGAGCTGGTGCCGGGCGACGCCGCCGCAGGTGTGCGGTGTCTGCGAGGCGCCCCAACCGGTGAAGCAGGCGCGGTCCGGGGCGGCTTCGCGCAGTTCGTCCAGGAGCTCCTGCGTCGACGCGGCCATCCACGCCAGCAGGGCCTCGCGCTCGCGCGGTGCGACCGGCTCGCTCCGGGCCGCGGACCTGGCCGTGGCGTCGGGCCCCGAGGCGACGGTGGCGGCCCAGCGGCGACGCCCCTCGCCCAGGTGCTGCACCAGGTCGTACAGCGTCCAGTCCGGGCAGGTCGGGACCTGCACGTCGAGGCCGGGCGCCGAGGCGACCGCTGCGCAGAAGGCCGCGGAGCGGTCCTCGATCAGACGCAGCAGGTCGGAGTACTCAAGATTCTTTTCCACGCCGGGTTGTCTATCACTCCGGCCTGATGATCGAACAGCGATTATCGGGACCCGCCCCACCGGCATCGGGCGCCCCGTCGTCGGACGGTCCGCGCTCCTCACCCCACCCCGAGGCGTGGGCAGTTCGGGGCAGGCGGGCCGTCAGGCACTCGTATCGCCGCCGGCGCCTGCCGCGCAACTCGTCCCGGAACGATCAGTGAGGCCGCCGGCGGCGGTACTCGCCGCTCAGCACCAGGGCGGGCGCCCGGTCGTCGTACGCGCCGCATCCGGTCGCGGACCAGACCGACCACTGCTGCGGTACGGCGAAGTAGGGAACGAGCGCGGCGGGGGAGCGGCGGCCGGTCGCCCCGGCGGGGACCAGGGCCGGCAGGACGTCCGGGGTCTGGCCGGCGAGGATCGCCTGCCGGCAGTCCCGGCAGGCGGGCCTGCGGTCGGCTGCGGCCTGCCGGGCGCCGGTCCGCTGCCGCTGGCGGATCCGGTCGCCCTTGCCCGTCCTGCCGTTCCGGCCGGCTCCGGCGGCCCCGGCGGAGGGTTGGACGGCGGCCGGGCCGTGCAGCGGGTTGTAGAAGCAGCGCACCACCGGTGGGGCCGGGCGCCGATGGGCGTGTTCGGCGTGTGCGGCGGCCAGCCGTTCGACCGAGCGCTCGGCCAGCACTGCGGCCGCCGCCAGGTCCGGCAGGTCGGCCGGGTCCTCCAGCAGCCGCCCGGCCGCCTCGAAGGCCTCCAGCGCCCAGAGGTAGCTGCGCCGCGCCGCAGTCTCCTCGGCGGGCAGCTGCAGCTCGGCGGCGCGCAGGACGTCCCCCGCCGCGGTGACCCGCTCGGCCGCGAAGGCGGCCAGCCGGTCCCGGAGCACCTCCCACTCGCGCAGCAGCAGTTCCTGGTCGTGCTTGGACTGACCCCGCCGGTCCGTGCGCGACGGCGCAGCGTCGTCACGCATCAGCCCGAGGAACCACCAACGGCGGAACACCGACCCTCCCATGGTTCGAGACATGCCCATTCTGCGCGCCGGTACGACCTGCCGTCCGGGCGGGGTCCCGGACTGCGGCGGCCCGGCCGGCACGGGTGCCGGAGGGATCGCGCGGGGTGGTTGCCCCGTCGAGGGTGTCCTAGGCGGCCAGCGGATCCGCCCCCGGCCGTACGGCCTCGGCGGGCAGGCTCGGAGCGGCCGCGACCGTGCCGCCGGCCGGCAGTCCGAAGAGCGGGCGGCCTGCCGGCTCGTCGTCGGGCCGGTCGCCGAGCGCCCGGTACAGTGCCCCGGCGGTGGTGGCGGCGATAACGCGCCGGAGCTCC
>NZ_JBHWBW010000681.1:0-2975 GCF_042735675.1 Kitasatospora sp. NPDC059571 | reverse complement strand
GCTACAACCCAAACTGGGCGGGGGGGGGGGGGGGGGGCGGGGGTGCCGGCCCCCCCGCGCCCCCGGCCGGCTCGTACGGTGCGGTCGGCTCCGCGGGCGGGGCGGCTACTTGAGCTGGTCGGCGGTGTACTGGCCGCCCTCGACCAGGACCTTGGCGTAGTTGTCCTTGTCCACGCTGACCGGCTGGAGCAGGTAGGCCGGGACGACCTTGACGCCGTTGTTGTACTGCGTGGTGTCGTTGGTCTCCGGCTTGCCGCCGGTCAGCAGCGCGTCGCCCATCTGCACGGCGACCTTGGCGAGCTCGCGGGTGTCCTTGTAGACGGTCTGGGTCTGCTCGCCCGCGATGATCGACTTCACCGAGGCCAGCTCGGCGTCCTGGCCGGTGACGATCGGCAGCGCCTTGCCGGAGCTGCCGTAGCCGACGCCCTTGAGCGAGGAGAGGATGCCGATCGAGATGCCGTCGTAGGGGGAGAGCACCGCGTCGACCCGCGCGCTGGTGTACGACTTGCTCAGCAGGTTGTCCATCCGGGACTGGGCGAGGCCGCCGTCCCAGCGCAGCGTGGCGACCTGGTTGAAGGCGGTCTGGCCGCTCTGCACGACGAGCTTGTGGCTGTCGACGTACGGCTTCAGCACGCTCATCGCGCCGTTGAAGAAGAACTGGGCGTTGTTGTCGTCCGGCGAGCCGGCGAACAGCTCGACGTTGAACGGGCCCTTGCCGTCCTTCAGGCCGAGCTTGTCGGCGATGTACGTGCCCTGGAGCACGCCGACCTTGAAGTTGTCGAAGGTGGCGTAGTAGTCGACGTTCTTGGTGCCGCGGATCAGCCGGTCGTAGGAGATCACCGGGATGTGGGCGTCGGCGGCCTTCTGCAGGACGTCGGTGAGCGAGGAGCCGTCGATGGCGGCCACCACCAGCAGCTTCGCGCCCTTGGTGATCATGTTCTCGATCTGCGACACCTGGTTCTCGACGACGTTGTCGCCGTACTGCAGGTCGGTCTTGTAGCCCTTGGCCTGGAACTGCTTGACCATGTTGTCGCCGTCGTTGATCCACCGCTCGGAGGACTTGGTCGGCATCGCGATGCCGACCAGGCCGCCCTTGGCGCCGGACGCGGTGGCGGCGCCGTCGCCGACGCCGTTGGAGCTCTGGCCGCAGGCCGCCAGCGACATCGCGAGACCGGCTGCGGCGAGGGCCGTCGAAATCTTCCGCACAGTTCCTCCAGTGGTTGGCAGCGACCGGGACCTGGACGGGGGCGTCGGATCGGTCGAGCGGGGTTCGGGCCGGGCCGGGGGTGCTGTGGGTGGCCCCTGGCCTGGCGTTACATGAGTGTTAACGCTCACAGAAACCTCGTCAAGGGCCATCGGATCACCGTTGGGTCTCGCACGGGCATACATATGGAAGCGCCGTGCGGATGCATTGACGAATGGACTGTTAGCGTTAACAATTCGCTCGGGGCAAGGCCCGGGCCCCGCGGCACCCGGACGGCAGGCCGTCTCCCGCGCGCGCCCGCGCACCGGGCGGGCCCGCTCAACCGGGCACCCGGTCCGGCCCGCGCCCCCGGCCGTCCGGACCGCCCGCGCACCCGTGCCGGGCCGGGCGGCACGCCGCCGGAAAACCTGATGCGCGGCCCGCGGACCGTCCGCTACGGTTTCGCTCGTCCGCAGCCGCCCCGCCCGGGGCGCTGCCGTCCGACCGTGCCACCCAGGAGGTGAGGACCGTGATGACCGTTCCTGCGACGGGCGCTGCCCGCGCCAAGACGACCACTGCTCCCACCCCCGTGGCCACCGGCTGACACACCGACACCCGCGCCGACCGCGCGCAACCGCCGGGGCCACCCTCCCGAAGGGCCACCCCCATCGTGATGCACACCTCCGCTGCCCACCCGCTGTCCGGCCACGGCTGGACCGACGACCGGGACGCCGAGTTCTCCGTCTTCGCCGCGGCGGGGCTCACCCCCGCCCGGATCGCCCGGGTCGACCGCGGCCGCTGCGACGTGCTCGTCGCCGACCCCGACACCGGCACCCTGCGCACCGTGCGCGCCGACAGCCGCCCCGTCGGCGACCCGGACCCGCTCAACTGCCCCTGCACCGGCGACTGGGCGGCCGTCGACCTGGCGGCCGCGCCGATGCCGACGGTCTCCGCCCTGCTCCCGCGCACCACCGCGATCGTCCGCAAGACCTCAGGCAAGCGCTCCGACGGCCAGGTGCTGGCGGCCAACGTCGACACCGTGCTGATCACCGTCTCGCTCGCCGCCGAGCCCGACCTCGGCCGGGTCGAGCGCTTCCTCGCCCTCGCCTGGGAGAGCGGCGCCGAACCGGTCGTCGCGCTCACCAAGGCCGACCTCGCCCACGACACCGAGCACATCCTCGCCGACGTGCGGGGCATCGCGCCCGGCGTCACCGTCCTCGCCGTCAGCGCCGGAACGGGCGAGGGCATGGACGTGCTGCGGGCCTGCCTGCACGGCACCACCGCCCTGGTCGGCCAGTCCGGCGCGGGCAAGTCCACCCTCACCAACGCGCTCGCCGGCACCGACGTGATGGCCGTCCAGCAGACCCGCTCGGTCGACGAGAAGGGCCGCCACACCACCACCACCCGCGAACTGATCCCGCTCCCGGGCGGCGGCGTGGTCATCGACACCCCGGGCCTGCGCGGCGTCGGCCTGTTCGGCGGCGAGGGCGTCGCGATGGCGTTCGCCGACATCGACGGCCTGGCCGAGCAGTGCCGCTTCGACGACTGCAGCCACCGCTCCGAGCCGGGCTGCGCGGTGGCCGCCGCCCTCGCGGACGGCTCGCTGCCGCAGCGCCGGATGGAGAGCTTCCTCAAGCTCCAGCGCGAGAACGAATGGATCGCCTCGCGCAGCGACGCCCGGCTCGCCGCCGAGCGCACCCGCCGCTGGAAGATGATCACCAAGAGCGCCCGGACGCCCCGGCCCTGACGGCCGGGTCGCGGACGCATGGCCGTGCGGCCGCCGGGTGCCAGA
>NZ_JBHWBW010000680.1:0-2978 GCF_042735675.1 Kitasatospora sp. NPDC059571 | reverse complement strand
GAGTCCGGCCCGGCGCCGCGGTCTCTCAGAGGAACGTCCGGCCCTCGCCGCGGTAGGTGGGGACGGTCTCCACCACCCGGTCGCCGTCCACCAGGTGCAGTTCGGCGAACCGCTCGCAGAGCTCGCCCGCCTTGGCGTGCCGGAACCACACCCGGTCGCCCACCAGCAGGTCGTCGGCGGCCGCGCCGAGCAGCGGGGTCTGCACCTCCCCGGCGCCCTCCTGCGGGTCGTAGCGCAGGCCCGCCGGCAGGTACGGCACCGGTGAGCGGTCCGCCCCGGCGGGCCCGGAGGCCGGATAGCCGCCACCCAGCACCGTCACCACGCCGACGCCAGGCCGGCGAACCACCGGCTGGGCGAAGAGCGCGGCAGGACGGCCGCGGAACGAGCGGTAGTTGTCGAACAGCCGCGGGACGTACAGGCCCGACCCGGCCGCCACCTCGGTGACCGCCGCCTCGGCGACGGTCGACTCCACGCTGCCGGTGCCGCCGCCGTTGACGAATTCCAGCTCCGCCACCTGCCGCAGCCGGTGGACCACCGCCGCCCGCCGCGCGGCGAGCTCGGCCCGTGCGCGGGCCTGCATCAGCCGGACCATCCGCGAGCGCACCGGCCGCCCGTCCAGCCGGTCGCCGACCCCGGCGATGTGCCCCTCGTACGCCATCAGGCCGACCACCCGGAAGCCCGGGCGGGTCTGCACCAGCTCGGCGAGCGCGCCCACCTCCTCCGGGGTGCGCAGCGGGGAGCGCCGGGCGCCGACCCGCAGCCGGCCGCCCAGCAGGTGCAGCGAGGTGTCCAGTTCCAGGCAGACCCGGACGGTCTCCGTCCCGCCGCGCGCCGCGTCGATCAGGTCGAGCTGCGCCGGGTCGTCGACCAGGACGGTGACCGCCCCGGCGAGCTTCGGGTCGGCGGTCAGTTCGGCGAAGGCCGCCCGGTCCGCGGACGGGTAGGCGAGCAGGATGTCGCGGTGCCCGGCGCGGGCCAGCCAGAGCGACTCGGCGAGGGTGAAGGACATGATGCCCGCGAAGCCGTCCATCGCCAGCACCCGCTCCAGCAGGGCCCGGCAGCGCACCGACTTGCTCGCCACCCGGATCGGCTTCCCGGCCGCGCGGCGGACCAGGTCCGCCGCGTTGGCGTCGAACGCCGCCAGGTCGACGACGGCCAGCGGCGCGTCGAGGTGCGCGGTCGCCCGGTCGAGGCGGGCGCGGTCGAGGACGGAGCCGGGGGCGACGAGGTCGGTGGCCATGGCGGCAGGGTGCCACACCGCGGCTACTGCTGGGTAGAGGCGGTCCCGGCCAGGCTGCCCGACGCCGCCGACTCCACCAGGGCGATGCCGTCCTCCTCGGTCGCCGACCCGTCGCTGAGCACCGCGACCAGCGGCTCGCGGCCGCCGTGCACGACGCGGCCGATGCTGTTCACCACCCAGGCGCCCTCGGCCGTCCGCGGCAGCCAGCCGTTCTGCAGCCGGGCGTCGCCGTCCTCGTCGGCCGCGGAGACGCCCCAGTCCTGGTCGGCGGCGATCCTGCCCATCAGGTCCTGCAGATGGCTGCGGGAGTCCGCGTCCAGAGTGTCGTCGGTGCCGAACACCACCTGGAGCAGCCGCAGTTGGTCGGCGGCGGTGGTCGAGGTGAGCCCCCGGTACCCGTCGGTGCCCGCCGTCGTGGAGGTCGGCCCGAAGGCGTCGTTGGCGCGGGTCCGGCCCGTCGGCCCCGCCGATCGCCCCGGACAGCTCGGTGGCCGCGTCGTTGTCGCGGTTCTCGATCATGAGCGCGGCGGCCGACCGCTGCGCCGCGGTCAGCTCGCCGCCGGTCTGCCGCAGCAGGGCGGCGAGGATGTCCACCGTGACGATGCCGGCGGTGGCGAAGTGGTCCGCCCCGTATGCGGCGCCCGTCCCCGAGGCGGTGGCCGGGGCGGCGGGCGAGGCGGCCCCGGCCGCCGACAGGGTGCCGGACGGCGGCCGAGCGCGTCCGGTGCAGCACCACCCCGGTCGCGGCCAGGGCGAGCACCAGCAGCAGGGCGGCGCGCCGGATCCGGCGCCGGCGTCGGCGCCCCGTGGTGCGGGCCCGTCGGGCCGAGGTCATGCCGGTGATCCTGGGCCGGGTGTCCCGGACCCGGCCGAGGCCGGGGTGAGCACCGTCTGAGAAGCCCGCGCGCCCGGTGGCATACCCTCGACGGGTGGAGCGCAAGAACATTCCGAACCCCGGCTTCGCCGACGACGACGGCACCGCCGACCCCCGCCTCGCCGCGGCCCTCACCGCCTGGTCCGAGGACCCGGCACTGGAGTCCGAGCTGCTCGACGCGCTGACCGCGAGCCGCCTGATGGTCCCGATCGTCGCGCTGCTCGGCGAGGTCGAGACGGACGAGAACGGGCTCCGGCACGAGAAGACCAGCGACATGGCGGTGCCGGTGGTCGAGGCCGCGGACGGGCGCCGGGCCCTGCCGGCCTTCACCTCGCTGGAGACCATGGCCCGCTGGCGCGCGGATGCCCGACCGGCGCCGGTGGCCGCCCCGCAGGCGGCCATGGTGGCGTACTCGGAGCGGGCGGACACCCTGCTGGTCGACCCCGCGGGCCCGGTCGCCTTCCGGCTCGCCGGGGCGAGGCTGCGGGCGGTCGCCGAGAACCGCCGCTACCTGCGGCCGGTCGCCGACCCGGAGGTGCACGGGGCGCTGCGGGCGCTGCTGGCGGCCGAGCCGGTGGTGGCCGAGGGCTATCTGCGCCCGGACACCGACGCGGACGCCGTGCTCGCGCTGGTACCCGCGCCCGGCACGGACCAGGAGGGGCTGCGCGGCGCCGTCGAGCGCCTCGCCGCGGGCCTCGCCGCCGACCCGGTGCTGCGGGTCCGCCTCGACCGCGGCCTGCAGCTGGCGGTCCTCCCCGAGGGCCTGCCCGGGGATCCCTTCTACCCGGCCGGCCCCGCGGGGGCGTGCCGCCGGGACGACAGCGACGAGGGGCGTGCGGTCCCCGGCCGGTGCCGGGACCGCAC
>NZ_JBHWBW010000679.1:0-2981 GCF_042735675.1 Kitasatospora sp. NPDC059571 | reverse complement strand
GCCCCCGGCGCCCGGCGCGCGGCGCCGGGCCCGGCGCGGGCGGCGGCCGCGGCGGGCCGGGGGGGCGGTCCCCGGGGGGGGGGAGGCCGACCTGTCGGGGCGCCCGCCCCCCTGCGGGGGCGGGCGGTCAGTCCTGCGGGACCCGCGGGGCCGGCGCCACCATCAGCTGGGTGCGGCGCGGGTTGGCCGTGACGGTCGGCAGCTCCTTGGCGTACTCGATCGGACGCTGGGAGGCGACGGCGCCCGGCAGCAGGCCGAAGTCCTCGACGGCGGCCAGGGTCGTCCGGCGCGGGTTGGCCGTGGCCTGGGCGTCGGGCGCCGCGATCGCGGCCTTCTTCGTCGACTGGGACGTCGGCTGGGACATTGCGTCACACCTTGGTTTCCGGGAGCGGGGCTTTTAGGACGGCGGGAGCCTGGGCAGGCTTCCTCACGGCCCCGCCAAGGCTAAGGATCTCTTGTCACAGGTGCCGTGACCAAAGCTATACATCATGCTGTGATTTTGGTCACAATTTCGAGATCGATTCCGGCATTTCCGCCTTTCCGGGCGCGGGAAGTTATCCGGACATTCCTTGCATTTCGGACATTAGCCGCACATGCCGAAGCGGCCCCGACCCGGCGCACGTCCGCAGGGTGTCCGAAAAGGGACGTATTCCGGCTGGTTACCACACAGTCCGTGAGCCCGTGCACGCGTTCGGTAGCCCAGGACACCGTGTCATAACGCCCCTTGTTGGACTTCCCTCGCTGTGCTGGAATGCCACGGAAAAACTCGACACCGTCCCCCTCCGCGACAGCGGGGAGGGGCGCCCGGTCCAGAGGTTGCGACGCCAGTGCAGGGACGTTTCAAGAGGGGCAGCGGCGCCGCGGGTGACCCGGAGTCGCGCGAGCCCGCAGCAGGCCCCCACCAGGCAGCACCGATGACTGGCCCGGGCGACCGGCCGGCCACCGGTTCCGCCGACCAGAACAGCGACACCGTTGCCGACGGCAACGACACCGACGACGCCGGCCGCGCCGGCTCGCGCCTGCGCGGCAGGCTCACCTACCGCAGAGCGAAGGGCCTCAGCCGGCTCTCGCTGCGCAACTGGCGCATCCGCACGCGCCTCATCGCGCTGCTGCTGCTCCCCGTGATGGTGTCGCTCGTCCTCGGCGGTCTGCGGGTGCAGACCTCGCTGGAGAACTCCCGCCAGCTGGCGCAGATGACCGACCTCGCCGACCTGGCGCGCCGGGCGACCGCCCTGGCGGACGCCCTGGAGACCGAGCGCGACATCAGCGCCGGCCCGATCACCGCCAACGGCAGCAAGCAGGACCCGGACGTCATCGACGCCCAGAAGCAGAGCGACGCGCTCAGCAAGGCGTTCGCGACCAGTGCCGACAAGTTCGACGAGCTCGACCTCGCCGGTGGAAAGGCCCTGCTGCTCCAGGTCCGCAAGGACCTCAACCAGCTCTCCGAGGCCCGCGGCAGCGCGTACACCAGCCCGGACAACATCCAGTCGACGATCCTCAACTACGACGTCATCATCAAGGGTCTGATCTCCATCACGGAGGAGATCGCGATCGCGTCGAACTCGACCGAGCTGATCAAGGTCACCCGTGCGCTGAGCCAGTTCGCGCTATCCAAGGAGAACACCTCCATGCAGCGCGCGCTGATCGCGGCGGCGCTGGCCCGGCACGGCGGCGCCGACCTCTCCACCTCGGACGAGACCTTCGGCATCCGCCTCCAGATCTCCGAGGAGAGCGCGCTCGCCAACTTCACCGCCATCTACGGCGATGACGAGGCCCGCCGGCTGCGCGCCCCGATGAGCTTCAACCAGACCATCGCGGACACCGACCGGTACACCCAGCAGGTCCTCAACACCAACGGCATCCGGCAGAGCCAGCCGCGCACCTACACCGACTGGTACGACGCCGCCAGCGCCAAGATCAACCAGGAGCAGCGCATCGAGTCGCAGCTCCTGGAGGTCCTGGACGGCAAGGCCCAGAAGCTGCAGTCCGACGCCGACACCCAGGCGCTCATCAACGCCGCGCTGATCGCCGTCGTCCTCATCGTCGCCATCGCCGGTGCGGCCATCGTGGCCCGCTCGATGGTGCGCTCGCTGACCCGTCTGCAGGCCGCGGCCGAGGACGTCGCCGAGCGGCGGCTGCCCGAGCTGGTCAAGACCCTCTCCGAGAGCGACCCGCACGACGTCGACGTCACCGTCGAACCGGTCGGCGTCGACTCCACGGACGAGATCGGCCACGTGGCCCACGCGTTCGACATGGTGCACCGCGAGGCCGTCCGCCTCGCCGCCGAGCAGGCCCTCCTCCGCGGCAACATCAACGCGATGTTCACCAACCTCTCGCGCCGCAGCCAGGGCCTCATCCAGCGCCAGCTGTCGCTCATCTCCGAGCTGGAGAGCCGCGAGGCCGACCCGGACCAGCTGGCCAGCCTCTTCAAGCTGGACCACCTCGCGACCCGTATGCGCCGCAACGGCGAAAACCTCCTCGTCCTCGCGGGCGAGGACCCGGGCCGCCGCTGGACCCGCCCCGTCCCGCTGGTCGACGTGCTCCGCGCCGCCGCCTCCGAGGTGGAGCAGTACGAGCGCATCGAACTCGCCGCGGTGCCGTCGACCGAGGTCGCCGGCCGCGTCGTCAACGACCTCGTCCACCTCCTCGCCGAGCTGCTCGAGAACGCGACCTCGTTCTCCAGCCCGCAGACCCGCGTCCGGGTCACCGGCCACGCGCTGCCCGACGGCCGCGTGCTGGTCGAGATCCACGACACCGGCATCGGCCTGAGCCCCGACGACCTCGCCGACATCAACGAGCGCCTCGCGAACCCGCCGACGGTGGACGTCTCGGTCTCCCGCCGCATGGGCCTGTTCGTCGTCGGCCGCCTGTCCCTGCGACACGGCATCCGCATCCAGCTGCGCCCCAGCGACTCGGGCGGCACCACCGCCCTGGTCATGCTGCCGGTGGACGTCACCAACGCGGGCGGCGCCCGCGGCGGC
>NZ_JBHWBW010000678.1:0-3006 GCF_042735675.1 Kitasatospora sp. NPDC059571 | reverse complement strand
GGGGGGGGGGCGGGGGGGGGGGGGGGGGGCTGCGTAGTGGGCGCGCGGCTCCGCGGGGGGTGGGGGGGGGGGGCGGGGGGGGGGGGGGGGGGGCCGGGGGGCGCCGCTCGACATCGTCGGCGATGGCGAACTCCTGGACCAGGCAAGGGCGGTGGCACCGGAGTCGGTGCGCTTCCTCGGCCGGGTCGAACGCGCGGAGCTGCGCCGCCGCCTGCCCTCCTGGCAGGGGCTGGTCTTCCCGAGCCGCTGCCTGGAGGGCGCGCCGCTGGTGCAGATCGAGGCCCTGGCCGCCGGGCTGCCCGTCCTGGCCTTCGAGGGCTCCTCGGTCGCCGAGTCCGTCCGGGCCCGCGGCACCGGCGCCGTGCTCGGATGGGACGATCCGCTCGCCCCCGTCCTCGCCACCGCCCGCGAGCGGTTCCCCGCCCTGCGCGCGCACTGCCGCCGGGTGTTCGAGGAGAACTTCACCGAGGCGACCTGGGTACGGAGCGTCGAGGACCTCTACCGCGGCGTGCTGCAGGCGGCACCGGGCCGCCCGGAGCCGGAGCCCGACAGGAGCCCGGCCGCCCGCTGAGCGGGCGGTCGGGCGGCCGCTCAGTGCGCGACCAGGCCGCGCGAGACCGCAACCGTGTAGAGCGGGAGCCGCCGGCGCACCGCCACGCAGCCGATCAGCACCGGTACCATCCCCAGGATCCCGTGGGCCAGTTGGGAGAGTGGGCCGGTGCCGAACCCGGCCGCCACCCGCCCGCCGGCGCACAGCGCCGCACCCACCAGGGCATGGACGGCGTACGGGCGGACCAGCTGCGCCGGCCGGCAGAGCCCGCGGCGGGACCACCGGACGAGCTGGCCGAGGTGGCCGGCCCCGGCCGCGAGCGAGGTCGCCAACGCGAGCAGCGCAAGGCTGCGGCCGGCCGCCACCAGGCTCAGCACACCCGCCACCGTGGCTGCCAGCACGAGCAGTTGCGTCCTCAGCAGCGGTCCGGTCGCACGGAGGATCTCGTCCACGGCGTAGCTGAACTGGCAGAGCAGCACCAGCGGGGCGCCGACCGCGAAGACCGGCATGAGGGCGGCGGCCACGTCCCAGCCGGGGCCGAGCAGGAGGTGCAGTGCGGCCGGTCCGACCCCGGCCAGCGCCCCGAACGAGACGAAGGCGACCGCCGAGGCCGCGCTCAGCATGTCGGGCAGGGCGCCGGCGAGGCTCCGCCCCCCGCCGTTCAAACGGGCCATCGACGGCATGACCGAGCGCCGCAGCCCCTGGCCCAGCATCGCGACGGGCAGGCCCACCGCCAGCGCGGCCCGCGAGAACTCCCCGACCGCTGCGGGCCCGAGGTAGCGGGTGATCGCCCACAGCGGCACGTCCGCCGAGAGCACCTGGATCATTCCGTAGCCGGCGAAGGCTCCCGAGAGTCCGAGCATCTCGCGGGACCGCACCGCGGGGCCCGACGGGAGCCGGCACTGCGCGAGCCGCCGCCCGGCCACGGCCAGCGTCACCGCAGGGGCCACGCACTGCGCCACGACCAGGCCGTACGGGCTCCAGCCGGCCGTGAGCAGCACCGCCCCGGTGGCCATGCCGACCAGTTGGGCGACGGTCTCGGTGACGGCGCAGAGCCGGGCCCGGTCCAGTCGCCGGAGAGCGGCGAGCGCCACCAGGGATGCGGGCTGGGGAAGGAAGTAGAGCGCGTACAACTGGACGGTCGGCTCGATGGCGGGCAGGCCCCAGAGGTCGGCGCAGAGCGGGGCGACGGCCAGCGTCGCCAGGCAGCACAGCGCGCCGCTGGCCAGCGACACCCGGTAGGCGGTGCGGACGGTCTGCCGGGTGAGGCGTTCGGCTCGCAACAGGTAGGTGGCCAGGCCGGCCCCGGCCACGTAGCCCATGACCGTGAGGGCGGCGCCGGCGGCGGCGAAGGCGCCGAAGCCGTCGGGTGAGACCACCCGGGCGGTCAGGGCGGTGTAGCCGAGCTGGAGCAGCGCACCGGCCACCGCCGAGCCGTAGTTCCAGAGCAGCGCGGAGAAGGTCGTCCGGGACTCTGCGGCGGCGGTCGCGGCCGGTGCCATCAGTGCGCGCCGCGGCCGGTGAGGACGGCCGGGACGGTTCGCAGCAGGATGCCGAGGTCGAGCCGGAGGGAGAGGTTCTCGACGTAGTGCAGGTCGAGTCGGAGCATCTCCTCCCACGGCAGGTTCGAGCGGCCGCGGACCTGCCAGAGGCCGGTCAGGCCGGGGGCCACCAGGAGCCGGTCGCGGGCGCGCCCGGTGTACCCGGAGTCCTCCAGGAGCAGCGGTCGTGGGCCGACCAGGGACATCTCGCCGCGGAGCACGTTGACGAGCTGCGGGAGCTCGTCCAGCGAGAGCCGGCGCAGGAGGCGGCCGACCCGGGTGACCCGCGGGTCGTGGCGGAGCTTGAACAGGTGGCCGCCGGCCTCGTTCTGCGGGGCGAGGGCGGCGCGTGCGGCGTGCGCCCCGTGGTGCATGGTGCGGAACTTCAGCATGGCGAAGGGGCGGCCGTGCCGGCCCGCGCGGACCTGGCGGAAGACCGCGGGGCCCGGGCAGGTGGCCCGGATCAGGAGGTAGACCGCCGCCATGAGGGGCAGGGTCAGCAGGAGGAGCGTCGCAGCACCGGCGAGGTCGACCGCCCGCTTGGCGGGTAGCCGTCTCGCCACGAGCCGCCCGGGCGACGGGTGCGCGGCGGAGATGGTCACATGACACCCCTTTGGGATTAAATGCCATCAGAAGCATATGAATCAGATCGATTCCGGACATAACTCTCACACAACGGAATGGACCCCGCGGGTGCGCCACGCATCCCTTACTCCGCTCGGAAGGACGGCTGATCGATGCACGGCACGGCGGCTGCGGCGGCACGGAAGGGATCGTCCGGGGACGATCGGAACGAGACTCCCCCGGGGCGGGGGGGGGGGGCCCGGGGGGGGCGGGCGCGCCCGCCCGGGCCGCAACCCCCCCCCCCCCCCCCGCCGCCCCCCGGGCGACGCCCCCGCGCGGGGGGCGCCCCCG
>NZ_JBHWBW010000677.1:2293-3031 GCF_042735675.1 Kitasatospora sp. NPDC059571 | reverse complement strand
GTCCCCGCCTCGGGGGCGGCGGGTGCGGGCCCGGTGAGGGCGCGCAGCGCCCGCACGGTCTCTTCGTCGCTGCGTCCCCGGGCGGCGGCGGCCAGCACCAGGCCGGCGAGCGGGGCGACGGTGGCCGCGGCGACGGCGAAGGAGCGGGCCTGGGCGAGTGCCTCGCGGAAGTGGTCGGCGGCGCTCGCGCACCGTCCGCGGGCGAGTGCGATCCGGCCGAGCTGGAGCGGGAACCAGGACGCCAGTGAGCCGACCCCGTCCCGCAGGGCGACGGCCTGGCCCTCCAGGACGGCCGCCCTCGCCTCGTCGAAGGAGCCCGACTCCAGCAGTGCGCCGGCCAGTTCGCTCAGCCGGCCGGCCGGATGGGAGAGCCCCGTCCGCTCGGGCACCCGCCGGTGGATGTCGAAGACCTGCCGTCCGAGACCGGCCGCCTCCTCGATCCGCCCGCCCGCCAGCAGGACCCGGAAGCGGGCCGCCGCCACCAGCACGTCGCACCGGGTGGGCGCCCCGCCGGCCGGGACGGCAGCGCCGGCGGCCGTCGCGCCGACGGTGTCGAGCAGGTCGCGCGCCCGGTCGGTGCGGCCGGCCAGCGAGAGCAGGAGCGCCTCGAACGCGGTGAGCGCCGTCCGGACGCCGTCGTCCCGGCGGCGGGGGGGGGGGCGCCGCGGGGGCGGGGGCGCGCGCGCGCGGGCGCGGGCGGGAGCGCGGGTGCGCGAGGGTGTGCGCGCCGCCGCCGCG
>NZ_JBHWBW010000677.1:0-2283 GCF_042735675.1 Kitasatospora sp. NPDC059571 | reverse complement strand
TCGCACCGGGGCGCGCGCCCGCACCCGCCCGCACCGGGCGGCGGCCAGGCCGTGCGAGCCGTAGAAGCAGTTCAGCGCGAGGGTGACCGCCAGGGCCTCCAGTTCGTCCCCCGCCACCTCCTCCAGCGCCCCTTGCAGCACCTCGACCGCCTCGTCGGCGCGCCCCAGCTCGCCCAGCGCGATGCCGAGCAGCAGGACGGCCCGCGGGTCGGGGCCCTGGCGCAGTGCCGCCCGGGCGAGGTCGTGCATCCGCTCGATGTCGTGGGCGTAGTGGGCGAGCCGGGCGGCCCGCACCAGCAGGTCGGGGTCGGCGGTGCCGGTGGCGTCCAGCCGCCAGCCGGCCAGGCGCAGCGCGTCGCCGCTGCGGCGGGCGCCCCGCGCCTCGACCCGGGCGATCTGGTCGAGCAGCAGGGAGCGGACCCGCAGCCGCGGCATGCCCGCCTTGAGCACGTCGCCGTGGACGGGGTGGGTCAGCCGGGCCTCCAGCCGCCGCCCGTCCGGGCGGACGGTGATCAGCCCGCTCTCCTCCAGTGCGGTGAGCAGCGGCTCGCCGGTGTCCGCGAGGAGTTCGTCGACGCCGAGCGGTTCGCACAGGGCGAGCCGCTCCAGGACGTCGCGCTGATCGGCGGTCAGCGCCTCCAGCCGTTCGCGGACCAGGCCCGCGACGCCGTCGCCGGCGCTGAGCCGGGCGGTCAGGCACCAGACGCCGTCGCTCTTGGCGAGTGCCCCGTCGGCGACCCCGCGCAGCACCAGTTCGCGCAGGTAGAGCAGGTTGCCGCGGCTCGCCGCCCAGAGCGCCGCCCCGGCCGGGGCGGCGATGGGTGCGCCGAGGGCGAGGTGCAGCAGGGTGTCCATGGTGGGCCGTTCGAGCTCCGCGAGGTCCAGGCGCAGTGCGCGCCCGGCCCGCCACCAGGCGGCGAGGGCGTCCGGCAGCGGCGCCTGGTCGCGCAGGGTGGCGACCAGCAGGACCCCGGGCCCGGCGCAGACGGCGGTGAGCAGGGCGAGCGAGGCGGGGTCGAGCAGGTGGAGGTCGTCGACGCCGAGGATGAAGCGGCGGTCGCCGGCCTGCTCGACGGTCCGGGCGTGGACGGCAGCGAACAGCTCCTGCGGGCCGGCCGGCGGTGCCCCGGCGGTCGGCGGCGGCAGCAGCGGCGCGAGTGCGGACAGCGGTACGGCGGCGGCGGTGGCGCTCGCGGTCAGGTGCGCCGTCCGGTGCCCGCGCGAGCGGGCCAGTTCGACGTACTCCTCGACCAGCCGGCTCTTGCCCGTCCCCGGGCGGCCGCAGACCAGTACGGCACGGCAGTGCGGGTCGGCGGCGGCGTCGCCGACCCGTTCCAGTTCGTTGCGCCGGCCGATGAACGGCCATCGGACCGTGGTCCCACCCAGCATGCCCGCCCCCCGAGCGTTCCGGTGCCGGTGCCGCCGGCCTCGGCCGGGCGGCCCGCTGCGGCCGCGTGTCGCGGCGCACCGGCGGTCAGTGTGGCACAGGGCGCCCGGTCCCGGACGGCCGTGCGGCCGGGCCGGCGCCGCGCAGCGTCGGGCCATCCCCGGACGGTACGTCGGGCTGCCGTCCGGGTGCCTGAGTAGCCGTTACTCAGATCCGGTCGGCTTGTGCGGGGCCTGAGCGACGGCCCGGCCGGATGAGTAGGCGGCCGCCGCACGATTGAGTACCGGCTCCTCATGTGGCTTGCTGCCGAACGGAGTTGTCTGGTGGTCAACGGGAGGCCGACGGGGCCGACCGACACATCACACGGGGGAAACCGTGCAGATCACCGTTCGCAGGGCCGGCGCCGCACTCGTCCTGGCGGCACTCGCCGTCGCCGCCCAGACCACCGCGGCCGGCGCCGCCCCGGCGCACCCGGCCGCCGCCACCTCGGGCGCCGCCGCCCGCAGCGTCCTCGTCCAGGTCGACAACTGGACGCAGTGCGAGATGGACTTCGTCTCCGCCTCGCTGAGCAGCGGCACCTGGACCGGCATCGACTGGCCGCCGGCCACGATCACCAACAGCACCTGGGGCGTCTGGCAGTCGGAGTCCAACGGCTTCATGACCGGCACCGAGGGCAAGGCCACCTACCAGCTGCACAAGTGCGTGAACCCGGCCGACGAGTACAAGTGGGTCTCCTTCCACTGGGACAACCCCTATGCCGGCAGCAACTCGTACGACACCAAGGGCACCAGCAGCGGCGTGAAGATCACCCGCAGCGGCGGCAGCGGCGACAACGCGGTGGTCAGCTTCGTCGTCAAGACCGGCTGACCGCAGCAGCACCGGCCCCGGCCCCGGCC
>NZ_JBHWBW010000676.1:0-3031 GCF_042735675.1 Kitasatospora sp. NPDC059571 | reverse complement strand
CGAAACTCCCGGCCCCGGCGAGCGGTGCGAGCAGGAACACCGGAAGCAGGCGGCCGTCGCCCGCGAGGAGCTCCGGGCCGAACTGCCGGGCCGGGTTGAAGCTGCCGCCCGTCCACCGGCCGACCGCCTCGATCAGGCCCGCCACGGCCACGCCCGCGACCGCCGGCAGCAGCCGGCTCCAACGCGGCCGGGCCGCCACGAACGTCACGGCGGCCAGCAGCACCACGGCGGCGGCCGCCTCCGAGGCCGCCACCAGGGCGAGCGGCACGCCGGCCGCCGGCCGGATGGCGGCGAACGCGGCCGGATCGGCGCCGGACGCCGGGCCCCAGACCAGGCGGCCGATCGCCACCCCGGTCAGCGAACCCGCAACCTGGGCCGCGACGTACCCCGCGGCGGCTCGTCCGGGCAGCGCGCCGAGCAGCGCGAAGGCCACCGAGACCGCCGGGTTCATGTGCGCGCCGGAGCGCCGGCCGAACGGCGAGCGGATGAGCAGCGCCACCGCGGCGCCGCTGACCACGGCGTCCACCAGCAGCCGCCCGTCGGCCGAGGGCACCGCCCGGGCGAGCGGGCTGTCCGCCGCGAACAGCCAGCGGAACAGCGTGACCATGGCGAACAGCAGCACCGCCGTCGCGGCGAACTCGCTCAGCCACAGCGGCCCGTAGCCACGGCCGTGGCCGCTGCCCGAGGTCGCCGCCCGGCGCGGTGCCCCGTCCCGGGGTACCTGGGTGTCCATCCGATCCTCCTGACCGGGCCGGCGCGTTCGGTGCACCGGCCGACGTACGGCGGCCCGCCCCACCGCCCCGGTCGGGGTCGGCGGGGCGGGCCGGACCGCTCACCCCTCAAGGGTCCGGCCCGCAGTTGCACGGGTGTTGCACGGCGCCCCCGGGCGGGCCGTCAGGACCGCACCGGCAGTGGGCGGGCGCCGGCGGCTTGGGCTGCGAACAGCTCCAGCCGCTGCGCCACTCCGTCCTCGTCGTTGGCCGCCACCGTCTCGTCCGCGGCGGCCAGCACCGCCGGATGCGCATTGGCCACCGCGAACGACCGACCTGCCCAGCGGAGCATCGGCAGGTCGTTGGGCATGTCGCCGAAGGCGGCGACCTCGTGCCGGGCGATCCCGAGGCCCGCGGCGAAGCGGGCGAGCGCACCGGCCTTGCTCACGCCGGGCGCGGAGATCTCGGCGAGCGGTGCCGAGGTCGATGTCGTCACCTCGCCGCGCCCGCCGGCCAACTGCTGGATCCGGGCACCGAGGCCCTGCGACGGCACACCGGGCAGCCAGGCCAGGAGCTTCAGCACACCGCCGTCCCCGGCGCCGCCCAGCAGCTCCGGAAGCGGCGCCACCCGGGTGCCGCCGTCCTCGCCGTACGAGGGCGCCGGGTAGCCGGGTTCGTGGCCGAAGCCCCGCGCGCACTCCACTGCGAACGATACCTCCGGGACCTGCCGCCGCAGCCGCTCGGCGATCTCCAGGGCGGGCCCTGCGCCGAGCAGTTCGGCGGACAGCAGACGGCGCGAGGCGAGGTCGTAGACCGCGGCGCCGTTCGCGCACAGCGCGATCGCGTGTCCGGCCGGATGCTCGCTCACGGCGGCCATCCAGCGCGGCGGGCGGCCGGTCACGAACACCACCCGGACACCGGCCGCCTCGGCCAGCGCCACGGCGCGCACGGTGCGTTCGGACAGCGTGCCGTCGCTGCGGAGCAGGGTTCCGTCGAGGTCGGTGGCGACCAGGCGGGGTACGGGGTGGAGCACGGGATCCTCCCGGGTTCGAGGGACTTGCGGGTGCCGTCGGGGCCGTCGCGGTGCCCGGCGGCCGAGGGCACGTGTCGGGCATCAAGCCCTTCCTACCGGGGGCTATTCCGGTCCTGTCCGCGATGGCCCGAACCGAGGGAGGGCCGTCCCTGGCGGCCCTGGCGGGGCCCCCGCACGGGGGAGACCCTGGGGTCGAGTGGCGGTGCGCCTGCCGTCCACGACCCGGAGAGCCGAACCATGCCGTACCGCACCGCCTGTGCCGCCGCCGCGCCCCGCCGCCTCACCCTGCTCGGGCCGCTCACCCTCACCGAGCGCGCCCCCGACGCACCGCTCGACCTGCCGGGCGGCCGCGCCGCGCTGCTCTTCGCCCTGCTGGCGGCCCACCGCAACCGCGTGGTCGACTACCCGACCATCGTCGACACGCTCTGGCCCGACAGCCCGCCCCAGACGGCCCGCCGGACGGTGGCGTCGCTGGTCAGCCGGCTCCGGCAGTCGGTCGGCGCGTGCCTGGAGCGGATCGGACCCGGCTACCGCCTCGACACCACGCACTGGCAGGTCGACCTCGACGAGGCGGCCCGCCTGGTGACGGCGGCCGAGCAGCACCTGGCCGGGCAGCGGGCCCCGGAGGCGGACGCCGCCGCACGGCAGGCGCTCGACCTGCTGACCGCCGGCCGCGCCGTCGAGGACTACCCGACCCAGCCCTGGGCGGAGGACCTCGACCGCGCCGCGGAGCTGCTGCTGCGCCGCGCCCGCCGGGCCGCCTGGCCGGCCGCGGCCGAGGTGGGCGGGCATCGCCGCTCGGCCGACCTCGCCGCCGCGGCGATCGCCGTCGACCCGTACGACGAGCAGGCCGTCCGCGCCGTGATGGCTGCGGAGTACCGGCTGGGCTCGCCGGGGGCCGCGCTGCGCGCCTTCCACCGTCTGCAGCACACGCTGCGGCAGGACTTCGGCATCGACCCGGACGGCCGGACGCTGGCGCTGCACCGGGCGATCCTGCAGGGCGGCCGGCTGCCCGGCCGGGAACCGAAGCACGCCGCCGGTCCGGTCCCTTCCCCGGTGGCCTGACCTCCGCGCCGGAAGCATTCGGCCGTCGGCGTCGCCGGCGGACCGTCGCTTTGATTCGCCCACGATGAGGGCATTCTTGAGCAATGCGTTCCAGAAGCGCGAAGGCTTTTCGCGGGGGGTCCGTGCCGTCGGCGAATTCCCCCACCGAGCTGCCGGATTTCGACAGGGAATCGGACGGCCCGGGCCGGGTCCGGCGGCACCGCCGGACCCGGCCGCGATCCCT
>NZ_JBHWBW010000675.1:0-3037 GCF_042735675.1 Kitasatospora sp. NPDC059571 | reverse complement strand
CGCCCGGGGCCGGCGGCCGCGGCGCGTCCGTGCACGGGGCGGCGTACCCGGATATGACGGGTGCCCGGTGATCACGGTGTCCGCGGGCTCCGCTAGGTTGTGCACCCGCCGCGCCACAACCGCGCGGCGGCCCCTTCCGCCTCCCGGTTCGACCCGTGCACGGAGAAGCCCGCCCATGGACCAGTCACCCCCGGCCGAGCCGGCCGCGCCCCCGGCCGCCGTCTGCTTCCGCCACTCCGACCGCGAGTCGTACATCCGGTGCACCCGGTGCGACCGGTACGCCTGCCCGGACTGCCGACGGGAGGCCTCGGTCGGGTACCAGTGCGTGGACTGCGTGAAGGGGGCCGCGCGCGAGGCCCGGCCGACCGTCACCCGGTTCGGCGGGCGCGCCACGACCGTCCCGGTGGCGACCTGGACGCTCATCGCGCTCAACGTCCTGGCGTACCTCGCCGAACTCGTCCGGACCGACGTAGTCGACCGGTTCTCCGCGCTCGGCCAGGCCGTGGTCGGCCCGGACGGCGGCTACTACACGGTGACCGCGCCCTTCCTGCCACCGGGCTACCACGCGATCGGCATCGCGCACGGCGAGTGGTACCGGCTGATCACCTCGGCCTTCCTCCACCTCCCGCCCACCCAGGGCCTGTTCGGGATCCTCCACATCGCGGGCAACATGTACTGGGTCTGGCTGCTGGGTCGGCTCCTGGAGGGCTGGCTCGGCCGGCTGCGTTTCCTCGGCCTGTACCTGGTCTCGGCGCTCGGCGGCTCGGTGTTCCAGTACCTGCTGGCACCGCACCAGCCGGCGATCGGCGCGTCCGGCGCGGTCTTCGGTCTGACGGCCGGGTACGTCGTCCTGGCCCGGCGCATACAGTACGACCCGCTCGGCAGCGGCCAGCTGCTGCGGAACTCGCTGATCTGGCTGGTCATCTCGGCGGGCTTCACCTCCTGGCAGGGCCACCTGGGCGGCCTGGTCGCCGGCGCGGCCGTCGGTGCCGCCCTCGCGTTCGGCACGGCCCTCCAGGGTCGGCAGCGCGCTGCCGTCCAGGCCGGGGGCACCGCCGCGGTGGCGGTCGTCCTGGTGGCCGTGGTCCTGCTGAGGACGTCGGACCTGCTGGCGAACACGCCCTGGAGCTGAGCGGGCGGGCCGCCGGTCCCGGACCGGCGGGACCCGTAGCCCGTCCGGGGGAGCGGTGGGCGCGGCCCGATGGCCGCCCCTTGCCCCGGCGCATAGCGTGACGGGGGCGGACCGCCCGGGTCCGCCCCTGTGCCGCGCCCGGAGGCCCGCCGATGACTCCGTCCATGTCCGATCTGACCGGCGACTACACGTTCGACCCCGCCCACACCCGGCTCGGCTTCGTGGCCCGCCACGCGATGGTCACCAAGGTCCGCGGCTCCTTCACGGAGTTCGACGGCAGCGCCCACCTGGACGGCAACGACCCGGCGAAGTCCTCCGCCCGGCTGACGATCGACGTCCAGAGCATCGACACCGGCAATGCGCAGCGGGACAGCCACCTGCGCACCAACGACTTCCTGGACGCGCCCGCCTTCCCGAAGATCACCTTCGTCTCCACCGGGGTCGAGCAGCTCGGCACCACGAGGTACCGGATGACCGGCGACCTCACCATCAAGGAGACCACCCACAACGTCGGCATCGACTTCGAGTACACGGGCACGGCGGTCGACCCCTACGGCAACCCGCGGGTCGGCTTCGAGGGCTCGCTGACCATCAGCCGCAAGGACTACGGCATCACCTGGAACGTCGCGCTGGAGGGCGGCGGCGTCCTGGTCAGCGACAAGATCACGCTGGAGCTCGACGTCTCGGCGATCCGCAAGGGCTGAGTGCCGGCCGGGGCCCGCCCGGGCAGGTCACCCGAGGGACAGGCCCTGTTCCTCGAGTGCCGCCTGCAGCCGTTCGACGGCCTTCGGTCCGACCCCGTGGAGCCGGCCGAGCTCGGCTGCGGGCACTCCGGCGAGCTCGGCGAGCCGGGTGTAGCCGGCCTGGTGGAGCGCCCGGGTGGCGGGGGCGCCGATGTTCCTGGGGAGGTCGCCCTGGGGCTGCGAGGTCATACGGCCATCCTTCCGGGCGGCCGCGCAGGCCGCCACCCGTCCGGGCCGCGGTGCACGCCGCAGGCGCCCACCGGGGGAGGTTGACGAGCCGTCACAGCGGCCGGCGCGGGCCGTCCGTCCCGGTCGCGGCGATAAATGGATAGATCGGCACCGCAGCCCCTCCTACAGTGACGAGGTCTCACCCCCACCACCAGGAGCGGATCATGCGCGTGCCCTACCCGCGGACCCCGCACCTGCCGTGGTCGCCCGGCGCGACCGCCGACGACCTGCGGGCCGGCGGCCTCGCGGGGCTGCGCGGACACGAGGTCGTCGTCACCGAGAAGCTCGACGGCGAGAACACCACGCTGTACCGGGACGGCCTGCACGCCCGCTCGCTCGACTCCGGGCACCACCCCTCGCGGGCGTGGGTCAAGGCCCTCCAGGGGCGGATCGGGGCGGCGATCCCGGCCGGCTGGCGGGTCTGCGGGGAGAACCTGTTCGCCCGGCACTCCATCGCCTACGACGCGCTCGACAGCTGGTTCTTCGGCTTCTCGGTCTGGGACGACGCGGACCGCTGCCTGCCCTGGGACGGCACCGTCCGCCTGCTGGGCCGCCTCGGGGTGCCCGCGCCACCGGTGCTCTGGCGCGGTGTGCTGGACGAACGCGCCCTGCGGGCGATCGCCCTGGACACCGAACGCCAGGAGGGGTACGTCGTCCGGACGGTCGAGGGCTTCCCCCGCGCGGAGTTCCCGGCGCGGGTCGCCAAGTGGGTCCGGCCGCGGCACGTGCAGACCGACACCCACTGGATGCACGCCGCCGTGGTCGAGAACGGACTCGGGCCGGCCGCCGCGCTCTGGCACGTCCGCTCCGGCGGCGCGCCCGACCTGCCCCTGCTGCTCGCCGCCGCGGGCGTGCCCGCCCCGGCCGAGGGCGGCCCGGCCGGCATCCCGTCCGGGCCCGCCCCGGCGGCCGCCGAGGACGCGGCCGCCCGGCT
>NZ_JBHWBW010000674.1:0-3049 GCF_042735675.1 Kitasatospora sp. NPDC059571 | reverse complement strand
GTTCTCCACCCGCGGGTGGAGAACCCCCTCGGCACGGGGCGGGAGCCCGGTCAGGCGTCGATGCGGGAGCGGTCCAGGGTCGCCGCGGAGTCCACGATGAACTCCTTGCGCGGGGCGACGTCGTTGCCCATCAGCAGGTCGAAGGTCTTCTCCGCGGCCTCCAGGTCGCCGAGGTTGATCCGGCGCAGGATCCGGTGCCGCGGGTCCATGGTGGTCTCCGCCAGCTGGTCGGCGTCCATCTCGCCGAGGCCCTTGTAGCGCTGCACCGGGTCCTTCCAGCGCAGCCCCTTGGACTGGAACTCCAGCAGGGTGCGCCGCAGTTCGGCGTCCGAGTAGGTGTAGTGGTACTTGCCCTGCCCGCGCTTGGGGTTGGTGAGCTCGATCCGGTGCAGCGGGGGCACCGCGGCGAACACCCGGCCCTGCTCCACCATCGGCCGCATGTAGCGCTGGAAGAGCGTCAGCAGCAGGCAGCGGATGTGCGAGCCGTCGACGTCGGCGTCGGCCATGAAGATGACCCGGCCGTAGCGGGCCTGGTCGATGTCGAAGGTGCGGCCGGAGCCGGCTCCTATGACCTGGATGATCGAGGCGCACTCGGCGTTCTTGAGCATGTCGGCCACGGAGGCCTTCTGCACGTTGAGGATCTTGCCGCGGATCGGCAGCAGCGCCTGGAACTCCGAGTTGCGCGCCAGCTTCGCGGTGCCGAGCGCCGAGTCGCCCTCGACGATGAACAGCTCGCTGCGGTCCACGTCGTCACTGCGGCAGTCGGCGAGCTTGGCCGGCAGCGAGGAGGTCTCCAGCGCGGTCTTCCGGCGCTGCGCCTCCTTGTGCTGGCGGGCGGCGACCCGGGTGCGGGCGGCCGCGACGACCTTCTCCAGGACGGCGCGGGCCTGGACCTTCTCGTCCTTCTTGGCCGAGGTCAGGAAGGCCTTCAGCTCCTTGGCGACCACCGCGGCGACGATCCGGTTGGCCGCCGAGGTGCCGAGCACCTCCTTGGTCTGGCCCTCGAACTGCGGCTCGGCGAGCCGGACGGTGACCACCGCGGTGAGGCCCTCCAGGGCGTCGTCCTTGGTGATGTCGTCCTCGGCGACCCGCAGCACCTTGGCACTGCGCAGCGCCTCGTTCACGGTCTTGGCGAGCGAGCGCTCGAAGCCGGTGACGTGGGTGCCGCCCTTGGGGGTGGCGATGATGTTCACGAAGGAGCGCATGGTGCTGTCGTAGCCGGCGCCCCAGCGCAGCGCGATGTCCACCCCGAGCTGGCGGGTGACCTCGGTGGGCGTCATGTGGCCGAGCTCGTCCAGGACGGGCACGGTCTCCTTGAAGGTGCCCTCGCCGTGCAGCCGCAGCACGTCGCAGATCGGCTTGTCCGGGGCGAGGAACTCGCAGAACTCGGCGATGCCGCCGTCGAAGCGGAAGGTCGCCTCGTCGACCTTCTCACTCTCCGTCAGGCGCTCGTCACGGACGATGATGGTCAGGCCGGGGACGAGGAACGCGGTCTGCCGGGCCCGGGCGTGCAGGCTCTCCAGCGAGAGGCGGGCGTCCTTGAGGAAGATCTGCCGGTCGGCCCAGTAGCGGATCCGGGTGCCGGTGCGCCCGCGCGGGGCCTTGCCCTTCTTGGTGAGGCCGCCGGCCGCCTCGAACGGGGCGTCCGGGCTGAGCTCGGTGAAGATGCCGGGGGTGCCGCGGCGGAAGCTGATCGCGTGGGTGTGGCCGCCGCGGTCGACCTCGACGTCCAGGCGGGCGGAGAGGGCGTTGACCACCGAGGCGCCGACGCCGTGCAGGCCGCCGGAGGCCGCGTAGGAGCCGCCGCCGAACTTGCCGCCGGCGTGCAGCTTGGTCATCACGACCTCGACGCCGGACAGGCCGGTCTTCGGCTCCACGTCGACCGGGATGCCGCGGCCGTTGTCGCGGACCTCGACGGAGCCGTCCTCGTGCAGGAGGACCTCGATCCGGTCGCAGAAGCCGCCGAGCGCCTCGTCGACCGAGTTGTCGATGATCTCCCACAGGCAGTGCATCAGTCCGCGGCTGTCGGTGGAACCGATGTACATGCCGGGGCGCTTGCGGACCGCCTCCAGCCCCTCCAGGACCAGCAGGTGCCGAGCGGTGTAGTTGGAACCGTCGTCCTGGGCGAGCAGGGCGGACGGCACTGATTCGGCACTCATGCGGCGTTGCACTCCTCAATGAAGTTCTCTGACTGGTCTGCTCGGCCCGCCGGGCCCCCGGCGCGCTCTCACTGGGCGAGACACCGGGTGTGGCGCGCCTCGCAGCCTGTACGCGCTGCGCGAACACGGCCTCGGCCCGGCACCGCGGCGCCGGGGCGCCATCTCCACCTGCCACCACGGTTCCTGTCGGACCGTGGCACCGGGCGCAGGCGGCGGAGCTGCTGCGATGCAGGCTACCGGTGCCCGGGACGGGGCTTATGCTCCAACCCAGCAGAGGATTATGCTACGCGGACCTCGGACATCGCTTCGATCGGACGTTCGAGGGACGCTGTGCGCCACCGGAACCGGCACGCATGAACCGCCGATCCCCGGGGCACGTCCTCATCAACAACAGCAGAATCCTCCGAGAAGAAAAGCCACGAGCGGGAACGAAATCGACCTGGTTGGATGTTCACCCTGGTACGACAGCTCGTCGAGCTAGAGAAGAGGCGACGTGACTACTGTTCTGACCCCTGCGAGCCCGCTCACCGCGGCTGACCGCTGCGACCGTTGCGGCGCCCAGGCCTACCTGCGCGTTGTCCTCGCCAGCGGCGGAGAGCTGCTGTTCTGCGCCCACCACGGCCGCAAGTTCGAGCCCGAGCTCAAGAAGATCGCCGTGGAGATACAGGACGAGACGGGCCGCCTCGGCGCGACCCCGGCCTCGGCCACCGACGACGAGCGCTGACCGACACCGGCGCACGGCGAGCCGGAACGGCACGGGCCACGGGGCCGGGTGGCAGGGGCCAGCCTCCGGCAACCGCGCCCCACCCCTGGCCGGGCCGCCCCCCCCCCGCGGGGGCCCCGCCCCCGCCCCCCCCGGGGCGGCGGGGGGGGGGGGCGGCCCCCCCCCC
>NZ_JBHWBW010000673.1:0-3114 GCF_042735675.1 Kitasatospora sp. NPDC059571 | reverse complement strand
GGCCGCCCGCCCCCCCCCGGCGCCCCGGGGGTCCTGATCAGCGGCCGCGACCCCGGCGGCGGCCCCGCGCCGCGCCGAGCCCGCGGCGGAGTTCGGCGACATCGGCGCGCAGCTCGCGCATGTCGTCGGCGAGCTCGCGCAGCCCGTCCGCGACCTCGCAGAGCCGGGCGCTCATCGCGCGGACCAGCGCACGGTCGGCCAGCACCATGCGCTCGCAGGCGGCCAGCCGGGCGCCGGCCTCGCCGGTGAGCACCCGCCGCTCGGCGGCGTCGAGCAGCGCCTCGTGGTCGAGGTACCGGGCGGCGGAGGCCTCGGCATCGAGCAGGCGGGAGCGCACCTGCCGGGCGACGTCGCTGTCGCGCAGCAGCATCGCGACGTTGAGCACGGCCCGCCGGGAGAAGAGCAGAGCCCGTCCCCCATTCGGGCTAAGCTTCATATTGAAGCTTGGGCTGACCTGGGCGTTTGCCGACCTGTGGATAACTTTGAGCCCGTTGTCCACAAGTTCGGCGCGGTGCCGCTGGACGAGCGTGTTGATGGTCCGCTCGACGACCTCGAAGTAGTCGGCGACCATGCGCGTGGTGACGTGGAGCCCGTCCGGCAGCAGGACGACGGCCTTCACGCGGTCGAGCACCTCGACGCGTTCGCACATCGTCCGACGCAGCGTCGGGGATTCGAGCAGGGCAGCTTCCCTGGACATGGGGGTGCCTCCATGACGGAGTGGATGGTGGTCCGCCCGTTCACCCCGGGCCGGGGGCATGGACTTCCGCCGGCAGGAGCGGAGGTCGCGCCACGTCCACGGATCCCATGACCGGGACTCCGCCCGGCAATCCCCTGATTCACAACGGTTTCGAGTCGTCCAACCCCAAGGTGCCTCCGCGCACCCGGCCCAACAAGGACCGGCCGGCACGGTTACGCCGTTCGGGCGGGGGGCGTCGGCCCGGCACCACCGGCCCCGGCCTCCGCACTCGGCGCAACAGGCATGCAGAAGGGCCCGGATGACGAATCATCCGAGCCCTTCCGGTCGGTGGGGCTAACAGGACTTGAACCTGTGGCCTCTTCCTTATCAGGGAAGCGCTCTAACCGTCTGAGCTATAGCCCCTTGCCGCACTGAAAGATTAGCGGACCGACGGCCGATCTCCCAAATCCGTATCGGCGGCCGTGGCGGGACCGGGCTGGTCGGCGGTGCGGCGGGCCGCCGAGAGCCACTGCTCGCGGGTGGCGGGGAGGCCGCTGGCACCGGACTCGGGGGTGCGGACGGCGAGGACCTGGTTGATGCCGATCCGGTTCTCCTCGAAGGCCACCGCGGAGGCCGCCATGTAGAGCCGCCAGACCCTGGCCCGGCCCCGGCCGACCAGTGCGGCCGCCTCCGGCCAGCGGGCCTCCAGGTTGGCCACCCACTCGCGCAGGGTGAGTGCGTAGTGCTCGCGGAGCGACTCGACGTCGCGCACCTCGAAGCCGGCCTCCTCCAGGACCGAGACCGTGGAGCCGATCGGGGACAGCTCCCCGTCCGGGAAGACGTACCGGTCGATGAAGGGGCTCAGCCGGTAGGGCTCGCCGGGGCGACTCGGACGCCGGGAGATCTGGTGGTTCAGCAGCCGGCCGCCGGGGGCGAGCAGCCGGTAGAGGCCGTCGGCGTAGGTCCGGTACTGCTCGGTGCCCACGTGCTCGGCCATGCCCACGCTGGAGATCACGTCGAAGGGGCCGTCCGGGATCTCCCGGTAGTCCTGGAGGCGGATCTCAACGCGGTCCGCCAGACCGGCCTCGGCGATCCGGCGGCGGGCCAGCTCCACCTGCTCCGCGGAGATGGACACACCGACCGCGGTGACGCCGTACCGCCGGGCCGCGTGCAGCAGCAGCGAGCCCCAGCCGCAGCCGACGTCCAGCAGGCGCAGACCGGGCCGCAGGCCGAGCTTGCGGCAGATGAGGTCGAGCTTGGCCTCCTGGGCCGCCTCAAGGCTCTTGGCGCCCGGCTCCCAGTACGCGCAGGAGTACACCATCGTCGGGCCCAGCACGAGGCCGTAGAAGTCGTTGCCGACGTCGTAGTGGTGGCTGATCGCCGCGCGGTCGCGCTGGCGGCTGTGCAGCCGCCCCCTGGCGCGCCGGACCTCCTCCGGCGGGGGAGCGGGCTGCGGGCCGACCGCACCGGCCCGCAGGACGGCCCGGAGCGCGGCGCGGCCGGGAGTGCGGACGGCATCGGCCAGGTGCAGCCGGCGCGCGTCGGGCCGGTCGGCGAAGCGGCCGGCCGCGGAGAGCACCTCGTACAGGTCGGTGTCGGGGGCCAGGTCGAGGTCGCCGGCGACGTACGCGCGGGCGAGGCCGAGCTCGCCGGGCTGCCAGAGCAGGCGGCGCAGGGCGCGGCGGTTGCGCAGGACGATCGTGGGCGCTCCGGGCGGCCCGGCGGTGCTGCCGTCCCAGGTCCGGATACGGAGGGGGAGAGAGGTGCCGAGGAGCTCCTCGGCCGCGCTGACCAGCTCCGTCGCGATCTGTGCCATGACACACCTCCGAGCAGCCGAGACCGACCGACCGGGTCCGCTCCCGGACACCGCCACAGCCAACCCCCGCCGCCACCGGAGCGGGCTCCGGCACGCCGGGGACGGCGCGGCTCTCACCCGGATGCCAGCGGGCCCCGACGGTTGCAACAACCGTCGGGGCCCTGTTCTTCCCGGCAGTTGACCGGGTGTCAGCGCACTGGGAGGGGCGGGCTCAGTCCTCTTCGGCGAGGGTGAGCTCGACACCGCCGGCGAAGCCGGCCGCCGTGTTGTAGATGAACGCGGAGAGGGTGGCCAGGGCGGTCATCAGGACGACGTCGACCACGGCGATCAGCGTGGTGAACACCATCACCTCGCCGAAGCCGAGGTAGTCCATCAGGTTGAACCCGCTGTTGGAGTCCGAGCCGGTGACGTCCTTGAGGGTGCTGGTCAGCGAGTCGAAGACGCCCAGGCCGTCGAGGACCATCCAGAGCACGGCGGCGGCGACGATGATGATCACGCCGACGGCCAGCGACAGCAGGAAGCTGACCTTCATGACGGACCACGGGTCGGCCTTGATCACGCGCAGCCGGGCCTTGCGGACCCGGCCGGCCGCCTGGCCGGCACCCGTGCCGGCGCCCTGGGC
>NZ_JBHWBW010000672.1:0-3127 GCF_042735675.1 Kitasatospora sp. NPDC059571 | reverse complement strand
GGCAGCCCACGCCGCCGCCGGCGGGAGCGCTCCCGGGAGCGCTCCTCAGGACCGGCCGATGCGGAGCACCGCGCTCGAGACGCTCGGGGCCGCGGAGTCCGTCCGGCGGCCGGCCAGGATCGGCCTCTGCTACGTCGACCTGGACGGGTTCGCCGCGATCAACGAGACCCTCGGCCACCACATCGGCGACCAGCTCCTGGTGGCGGTCGCCGAGCGCCTGGAGAGCGGGTTCGGGCACACCGAGGGTCAGCTGGTGGCGCGCCTCGGCGGCGACGAGTTCGCGGTGCTGGTGACGGACAGCCAAGGAGCCTCGCAGGTCACCTCGCTCGCCACCCGGCTGATCGACTCCCTGGAACGCCCCTTCGAGATCGGCGGCCACCGCCTCGTGGTCACCGCCTCCGTGGGCGTGGTCGAGCGCCCCATCGGCGGCACCTCGCCGACCGACCTACTGAAGGACGCCGACTCGACCCTCTACTGGTCGAAGGCCGACGGACGGGCCCGCTGGACGCTCTACGACCCGGCGCGCGGCGCGAACCAGCTGACCCGGCAGCGGCTGGCGACCGCCCTCCGCCCGGCCCTGGAACGCGGCGAGTTCGTCGTGGAGTACCAGCCCCTGGTCGGCCTGGCCGACGGCCTGGTGCACGGGGCGGAGGCCTTGGTCCGCTGGCGCCACCCCCGTTACGGCACCCTGTCGCCGGACCGCTTCATCCCGCTCGCGGAGGAGTCCGGGGCGATCGTGCCGCTCGGGAAGTGGGTGCTGGAGGAATCGTGCCGTCAGGCCCGCAAGTGGCTGGCGGAGTTCCCCGAGATGGAGACGTTCATCAGCGTCAACCTCGCCGCCCGGCAGATCTGGGACTCGGACGTGGTGGCCGACGTCGCGGACATCCTCGACCGCACGGGCCTGCCGCCCCGGCTGCTCCAGCTGGAGATCACCGAGAGCGCCCTGCTCGGTCCGGGCGGGCGTCCCCTGCAGGCGCTGCAGGCGCTCGCGGACATGGGGATCCGGATCGCCATCGACGACTTCGGCACCGGCTACTCGAACCTCTCCTATCTCTCCCGGCTGCCCGTCCATGTCCTCAAGCTCGACGGGAGCTTCATCGAGGGCTTCCGCGAGCCCGCCGCCAACGGCGCCGGCGGTGCCGTCCTGTCAGCACCGAAGACACCGGCCTCCGTCAACGCGGCCCCGGTCTCCGGCTCCGGTGCCGGCGGGACGTCCTCCGCCGGAGCCGGGGTGGCTGCCGACGGTCGGACCGGACCGGTCGGCCCGGACGCCGGTCAGGGCCCGAGCAGTGCACCGACCGCGGGCCGGCGGATCGCTCGGCGCAGCGACGCGGACGAGCAGATCGTCGGCGCGATGGTGCAGCTCGCCCACACGCTCGGCCTGACGGTCACCGCGGAGGGCATCGAGAACGCGGCACAGGCGGAACGGCTCCGCCTCACCGGCTGCGACACGGCCCAGGGCTGGTACTTCGCCCGCCCGGGCGATGCGGACCGGGTCGCCGACATGCTGCGCGAGGGCTGCACCGGCGGCGGGCGCCCCGGACCGATCTGATCAGTCCAGGACACCGGCCGGGGCAAGGCCGTAGGCCTCGGCGATCAGCCGGTAGGAGCGGTGGCGCGCCTCGTGCCCGTGGATGTGCGACGTGACCATGAGCTCGTCGGCCCCCACGCGCTTGCGCAGCGCCTCCAGGCCGTCCGCAACCTCGTTGGGAGACCCGTACACGACGTTCCCGAGCCAGGCCGACAGGAAGTCCGCCTCGGCCTCGGTGTAGGGGTACGCGGCCGCCTCGTCCGGGGTGGGTATCGCCCCGGGCCTGCCCTGGCGGAGCCGGAGCATCGCCAGACCCGCCGAGCGGGCCAGCCGGAGGGCCGCCGCCTTGTCGTCGGAGGCCACCGCGCTGACGCCGATCAGGGCATAGGGCTGGTCGAGGACCGCCGACGGCCGGAACGAGGAACGGTAGAGGTCGAGCGCCGGCACGGTGTTCGCCGCGCTGAAGTGGTGGGCGAACGCGAACGGCAGACCCAGCGTGCCTGCCAGCCTTGCGCTGAAGCCGGAGGAGCCGAGCAGCCAGATCGGCGGCCGGCTGTCGCCCTGCGGGACGGCCCGCAGTCGGGCGTACGGGTGGCCGTCGGGGAAGTCGCCGTCCAGGAAGTGGGTGAGCTCGGCCAGCTGCTGCGGGAAGTCGTCGGCGCCTTCGGCGAGGCCGCGTCGCAGCGCGCGGGCGGTGGCGGGATCGGTGCCCGGGGCTCGCCCGAGACCGAGGTCGATCCGCCCGGGGTGCAGCGCCTCCAGCAGGCCGAACTGCTCGGCGATCGCCAGGGGGGCGTGGTTGGGCAGCATGACGCCGCCGGAACCGAGCCTCAGGGTCCGGGTGTTGGCTCCGAGGTGCGCCAGCAGCACCGCCGGGTTGGAGCTGGCCACGCCGGGCATGCCGTGGTGCTCGGCCACCCAGAAGCGGTGGTACCCCCAGGCCTCGGCGCCGCGGGCCAGCTCGACGGTGGCGGCGAGCGCCTCACCGGCGGTGTACCCGACGCCGACCGTGGCCAGGTCGAGGATGGACAGCGGGGCCGGCGCCGTCCCGCGAGGCCGGCCGCGAACGGGGTCACCCGGGGTCGACGCATCGCCACCGTGTGCGCCGCCGATTCGCTGGTCCTCGCTGGTCATGTCGTCCGTCCTCCTGGTTCCTGCACATCCGGGCAGCCGCGTGGGCGGCCCGGGCCAACACTCGGGGGACAACCGCCGCGGACGGGGTCGTGTTCCCGATCCGGCCGGATCGGTCGGGCCGGAACGGTCCGGCCGGACCGTCGGGCTCCTGGGGCGGCCCCGGGCCGTCCTTCCTTCCGAACCTCCTGCTCGTGGGCCACTTCCGTCGCGCCCGTGCGGGGCCGTCCTGGCGACTTCGTGCCAGCGCGGGAACTCGCCAGTCGCTGAGGTCGCGTCAGATGGAGGGATTTGGCAGAGTTGCTCACCAGTGCGGTGCAGTCGGCCGCGCTCATGACGAAGGCCACCGGGCTGGACCAGTTCCGTGTGACCCGTGGGGGGCCCCGGGGGGGGCCCCCCCCCCCGGGGGGGGCCCCCGCCCCCCCCCCGACCGCCGGGGGGGGCGGGGGGGGGGGCGCCCCGGGG
>NZ_JBHWBW010000671.1:0-3139 GCF_042735675.1 Kitasatospora sp. NPDC059571 | reverse complement strand
GGTCCAGGCCGACCAGCAGGGCCGCGGCCAGCACCGCGCCGGCCGCGCTGTCGGCGCCGGCCACCACCACGGTGGCGAACCAGAGCAGGCCCTGGACGGGGTCGAAGGCGGTCGCGGAGAACGCCCGCCCGCCGAGGGTCAGCAGCCCGCCGCCGAGCGCCGCCAGCCCGGCGCCGGCCATGAACACCAGCAGTTTCAGCCGGGGGACGTCCACTCCGGCGGCCGAGGCCCCCGCCTGGTGGTCGCGCATCGCGGTGAGCGCCCGCCCGAGCGGGCCGCGGTGCAGGTTGCGCACCAGCAGCAGGCCGAGGCCCAGCAGGACGAGCTCCGCGGTGTAGAACGCGCCGTCGGCGGCGAGGAAGGCCGGCCGGTCGACGGTCAGCCCGGTGGTGGCGTACGGCTGCTCGAAGACCAGCCGGCTGAGCGCGGTGCCGACCGCGAAGGTGACCAGGGCCAGCGCCAGGCCCCGCCGGCGGATCGCCGGGCGGCCGGTGAGCAGGCCGAGCGGCACGGTCGCGGCGACCGCCAGCAGCAGGGCGGGCGCGGCCGGCATCGGCGGCAGGCCGGGGATCCGGCCGGACATCAGCAGCGCCGTGCCGAGGCCGCCGAGGCCCGCGTAGCCCGCCTGGCCCAGCGAGACCTGCCCGCCGTAGCCGGTCACCACGACCACCGACAGCAGGACGAGGGCCAGCGCCGGCACGGTCAGGGCGTGCCGCAGGTCGTCGCTGCGGAAGCCCAGCGGCAGCAGCAGGAGGACGGCGCACAGGGCCCGTACCGCCGTCGAGCCGCGGGCGCCGGGCGGGCCGCCGGTGGTGGCGAGCCCGGTGTCGGGCGGGGCGGGGCGCCACGGCAGCAGCGCGGCGACCAGCAGCGCGACGGTGAACAGGTTGGCCTGCACGGCCTGCACCAGCGGCAGCAGCTGTCCGGCCGGGCGGAACCGGGTGAGCTCGCTCTGCAGCACGCCGAGCGCCAGCCCGGTCGCCACCGCCACCGGCAGGCTGCGCAGCCGGGCGGCGACCGCGACCGCCATGGTCTCCATCACCAGCAGCGGCAGCCCGTACGGGTCGAGCAGCAGGAACGGCGCGAGCAGCACGCCGACCAGCGCGGCGGTGAACGAGCCGAACGCCCAGCCGGCCGAGGAGACCCGGTCGGCGTCGATGCCGGCCAGCCCGGCCAGGGCCCGGTTGTCGACCACGGCCCGCAGCCGGGTGCCGAGCGCCGTCCAGCGGGTGACCGCCCCGACCGCGGCGGCCAGCAGCAGGACGGTGGCGAGCTGGACGGCGGTGTCCCGCCGCAGGACGTGCCCGCCCACATCGGCGAGCCGGTCGGCCGGGACCAGGGCGGGTGCGTCGCCGTGCGGCTCGGGGCCGAGCAGCAGCACCACCGCGCCGATCAGCAGGACGAAGACGCCGATGCCGGCGACCATGGTCTCCCCCGCGCCGGCGCCGCGCCGCTGGAGGGGGCGGAAGACCGCGAGGTCGAGCAGCACCCCGAAGGCCGGGGCGGCGATCAGCAGGGTGCAGACGGCCGCCGCCCACAGCGGCCAGCCGTCCACCACGACCAGCTCGCGCAGCAGGTAGGCGGCGGCCATCGCCTGGGCGCCCTGGGCGAGGTTGAGCACGCCGGTCGCGCGGTGGGTGACCACCAGGCCGACGCCGCTGAGCGCCGCGGCGCTGCCGACCGACAGCCCGGCCAGGGCGAGGTCGGCGGTGAGGCCGCCGCTGCCGGTCACGGCGGCGGGCCCGGCGCGGGCGGCGGGCCGGGCCCGGCGGGCGGCTCGGGTCCGGCGGAGTCCTCGGGGCCGGTGGCCGGCCCGGCGCCGGCGGGCGGCTCGGGGTCGCACACCGGGCAGGGCCCGAGGCCGCGCTCGCGGACGGCCGCGGCGTCGACCCGCTCGGCCCCGGACTTGCCGGCGGCCAAGGGGCAGTCCGGCCGGTGGTAGAGCGTGCCGTGCGGGAGGACGACGGCCGCCCCGGCGGTGTCCGGGTCCGCCTCCGCGGCGGGCGCCTCGGCCACCAGCAGCGCGTACAGCTGGTCCAGGCGCCGGTCCGCGGGCCCCCCGCCGCCGCGCCCCTGGCGGGCCGCGACCAGGACGGCGCCGGCCACGATGAGTGCGGCCCCGGGCGCGGTGGCCGAGGCGAGGTAGGGCAGCTGGCGGGCCGCCAGGCTCTCCCCCGAGACGCCGTACCAGCCGAGGACGCAGAGCACGGCGCCGCCCGCGAGCGTGAACCAGCCGGGCCACTCGCGCAGTGCGCGCAGCAGCCCGGCGGCGCTCGGCCGGGGAAGCCGGTTCATCCAGTTTTCTCCGTACTGTCCGAGGGGCCCGACACCGGCACGGTTCGCATGCCTTCGGTGCGATTCGTCCGCTGATCGGCCTTCACAGTGTGACGTGCGGCGCACCTCGTCGCAGCATGGACACAGAGCGGTTTCACAACGAGCGACCGGGCCCGACAGCGCAAGGACCGCCCTCCGGTCGAAGGGAACGGTGAGCGGGATGGGTACCACCCACAACGCCGCGACGCAGGCGGCCGACGGCGGCCCGGAGCAGGACCGGCCGGTGCGCCGGTCGGGGGCGGGCATCGCCGCCCGGCTGGGCGCCGCCGCGGCCGCCCTGGTCCTGGCGGCGGCATGCAGCTCCTCCTCGTCGTCGAGCTCCTCCACGCCGTCGGCCTCGGCCCCCGCGACGAGTTCTGCCCCGGCGTCGCCGAGCGGCTCCGCCCCCGCGGATCCGGCCGCCGCCAAGGCGGAGGTCACGGCGAACTGGCAGAAGTTCTTCGACCCGGCGACCTCGATCCAGGACAAGGCCGCGCTGCTGCAGAACGGCCAGGCGCTGGCGCCCGCCCTGCAGGGCTTCGCGGCGGACCCGCGGGTCGGCCAGGTCAAGGCCGAGGTCAAGACCGTGGACTTCACCTCGCCGACCACCGCGACGGTCACCTACTCGCTGTCGCTGCAGGGCAACGTGGTGGAACCGTCCGCGACCGGGCAGGCCGTGCTGGACGGCGGCACCTGGAAGGTCTCCACCTCCACGCTCTGCGGGCTGCTGACCCAGGCCGGCAGCGCCTCCGCCGTACCGGGATGCAGCTGACCGGCACCGCGGACCCGGCCGCCGCGGCACGGCGCCGCGGGCGGCCGGGGGGCG
>NZ_JBHWBW010000670.1:0-3140 GCF_042735675.1 Kitasatospora sp. NPDC059571 | reverse complement strand
GGCCCTCAGCGGTGCCGGCCGCGGCTGCGGACGGTGACCCAGAGCAGCAGCGCGGTGGTGGCGCCGACCGCGGCCAGGACCGGTCCGCGGCGGGTCGGGCGGTCCACCGCGAACGGCTCGCCGCCGGGCACGTAGGCCCTGGCTGCACCGGCGGCCCGGCTGCGCCGCGTGGTGCGCCGGACCGCGTCCGCACCGTTGCGGGCGGTCCGCCAGGCGACGGTGGCCGTCCGGCGGAGTGCGCCGGTGACCGCAGTGGCTGCCGCTCGGGCGGCGCGGGTGGCACGGGCGGCGGAGGCGGTGACGGTGCTCGTGTGCCCGCTGGGGTCCGGTGCGGACCCGGTGGGTTCGGGGTCCACCGGTACGTCCGGCAGGTCCCGCGCGGCGGGCGCTCCGGCGGACGCTGCGGCGGGCGGTGCGGCGGACAGGTCGGTTACGCCGTCCGGCAGGGGCAGGCCCAGGCCGACGCGGGCGGCCGGGCCGTTCACCTCGGCCGTGCCGCCCGCACCGGGCAGGGACCGGCCGAGCGGGTCGGTGCGGCCCGGCGGCTCGCTGTGGTCGAGCGGGTCGGCGGCGTCGGGCGGGAGGTGCGGGTCGTTCCGGGGGTGGAGCGGGTCCATCGGAGGCAGCCCTTCTGTCGACAGGGGCGGGGGGAGCGGCGACCGCCGGTCGCTCCGAAAGGCCGGCGGCCGCCGCCGAGGACGCGCCTTGCCCCGATTCGCGGCCGCAAACCGGCGGATCCGCACTCCGCGCTCCACGGGATATCCGCTGGTGGGCGCGGTGCACATCTGCCAGGATGCTCAGATGATCTTGTCTGATGCCCCCGCCGGCCTCGCCCGCACCGTCACCGGGGACGGACCGCCGGTTGTCCTCGTCCACGCCGGTGTGGCCGATCACCGGATGTGGGACCCGGTCGTGCCGGCGCTCGCCGAGCGCTACACGGTGGTGCGGTACGACCTGCGCGGCTTCGGCGCCTCCGCGCCGCCCGCGGGCCCGTTCACCGAGACCGGTGACCTGCTCGGCCTCCTCGACGGCCTCGGCCACCGGGAGGTCCGGCTCGTCGGTGCCTCCTGGGGTGCCCGCGTCGCCGCCGACTTCGCCCTCGCCCACCCGGCCCGGGTGCGTTCCCTGACGCTCCTCGCCCCGCCGTGGCGCGGGTACGACTGGTCCCGGGAGATGGTCGAGTACGACGAGGCGGAGACCGCAGCCCTGGCCGCGGGGGACCTGGACGCCGCCGTGGGGATCAACCTCGACATGTGGCTGCGCGGCCCGCTCCGCTCCTGGGACGACGTCCCGGCCGGCCTCGCCGACGGGCTGCGCGCGCCGCTGCGGATCTCGCTGGTCAACCAGGACGCGGTCGGCGAGCACTCCCAGGGCGCCCCCGGCGGTGACCTCTCCGCGATCGCCGTCCCCACCCTGGTGGGCGTCGGCAGCCTGGACGTCCCCGACTTCCGCGACATCGCCCGACGCTACGCGGCGGAGATCCCCGGCGCCGAGCTCGCCGAGTTCCCCTCGGCGGCCCACCTCATCGCCCTGGACTCACCCGCCGAACTCCTCGCGGTACTCCTCCCCTTCCTCGCCCGCTAGGAACTGTCTTCACAGGGCACTCGGGTGGTCGATTCAGGGGCGCGTGGGGGCGCCTCCCGGCCGAAGGCCGGGGGAGAACAGCGCAATTCGGATGCGGGCCACCGTGCGGACCAGGGGTGCGCCGGATTCGTCAGGAGCACCGCTCCCGGACTGCGCAGTTCCCCGCGCCCCTCTGTGGCATCCGTACGCCTTTGGAGCCAAGCCCTAGCGCGCCGGGCGGACGGGTGGGGCGGCCGGGCCTCGGCGGGCCCGGCGGTGCCGTCAGCCGACATCGATTCCGGTGATCACCGGTGAGCCGGTGGCCACCGCCTCCCCCTCGAAGCCCGCGGCGGCGAACGCCTCGCGGGCGAGTTCCACGGCGGCCTCCCCGGCCGCCGTGCGGTTGTCCGCGTCGACCTCCAACCGCAGCACGAACGGGCCGCCGTCCGGATCGAGGGTCAGCACGTCCAGGTCGGGCACCTCGGCCCCGATCTCGTCCGGGTCGGCACGCCGGAGCCCTGCCAGCAGGACTCCGCGCGCCCGGTCGTCGACGGGCCGGTGGAGGGTGCCGGGTACGGTGATCACGAATTTGCCCATACCCTACCTGTCACCCCGCCCGGCCGACGGAAACCTCCGAACCCGAACGGTCCACCCGCCGAAAGGGTCCCGGGCCGAACGAACGTCAGCGCCGGGTGCCGCAGGTCGGACAGAAAGCAGCTCCGTCCGGGAGCGGGTTGTTGCACCCGGTGCACCCGATCTGCTGCGCCAGCCGGTGCCCGCAGCCGGGACAGAACGGGGTGCCGTGCGTCTCGGCCCGGCACTGCGGGCAGACCAGCTGCCGCTGCGCCGTGACGTCGAAGGACTGGCCGAGCTGCTGGCCGTGCTGGTACGCCTGCTGGGAGACCATGTCGTTGAGACCCCGCTGCTGGGCGGCGACCGCCTCCGCCGCGGTGTCGGGCGAGCAGCCCAGGCACAGGCCCTGGGCGGCGTTCCAGCAGCGGCCGCAGACGTAGTGGGTGCAGCGGCCGCAGCGGTTGAAGTGGCTCTGCGCGTTGCCGATCGCCCGCTGGAACGCGGCGTCGCGGGCGCTGCCCCAGCTCGCACCGGCCAGGCCGTCCGCGGCGTTGGTGATGCCACTGGTCGCAGTGCCGCCGATCAGACCCCAGGCCGCACTGACCCCCTTGCCGAGCCAGCCGGCGACCTGACCCGTGGCGAAGGCCTCGAACGGCGAGCGCCAGGTGTCGTAGCAGCGGGAGCAGGAGAACTCGAACTGGAAGCCCGCTCCCGTCCCGTGCTGCTGGGAGAGGTCGTGGTAGTTGTTGCTGAAGTAGATCTCGCCGCTCATGCCGTCCCGCCCGAATGTGCCGCCGATACGTCCCGTTCTGGGACGCCTGCGGGGGCGCCTCCAGTTCTGGGCCGGAGCACACAATGGCACAGCGGGCCGCGGCTGTGGAGGGCGCCCCGGCAACCCCGCGGCACCCCGCCTGGGCCCCCGGCGGGCGGCCCTTCCGCGGTGCGGGCGCTGCGTGTGCGTCGGATCCGCGGGGGCAGGAGGGTCCCGTGGCGCAGGCTGCGCC
>NZ_JBHWBW010000669.1:0-3155 GCF_042735675.1 Kitasatospora sp. NPDC059571 | reverse complement strand
GGGCGGCGGCGGTGGTCCGTTAGGCCGCTGCCCGGTCGGCGACCGACCGGACGGGGCTCGCGGCCGGCGCCGCGGAGGCCGACTGCGGGCCGGCCGGCGAGGCGGCGGGGGAGGCCGGCGGCAGTCCGCGGGCGAGCGCCGCCCGGTGGACGGCGACGTCCGCGCGCTGCCGCCGCAGGTCCGCGGCGCGGTCGGCGCCGGGGCCGGCGAGCACCGCGTCGTACCCGGCCAGCAGGGTGTCCGTGGCGGCGACCGCGCGGCGGCGCAGCGGCAGGTCCGGGTCGGGCCGGGCGTAGCCCCTCCGGTCCCCGTCGTCCCCGGAGCAGCCGGCCGCCGCGAGGGCGCCGGCCAGGGCGCCGATCATCAGGACGGTCCGCCGGGTGGGGGACGGCATCGACGGCCTCCGCTCGCTCGCTGGGCGGGGCCGGGCGCCCCCTTGATCACCGTGCATCATGGCAGGACGGCCCGGCGCGGCCCGGTACCGGTCCCGGGGCGAACGGGTGTGAGCTTGCTCGCAGCGGCCCGCCGTCACCCGCGGGGACGCACGGTCGGAATCGGCGGTTGCGGGCCGGACCGGATAGGCTGCGCGATGAGTTAGCACCTGACAACAGCAGACGCGGCCGAGGAGTCACCCGGATGAGTACCCCACCGATCGACCGGCTGCGCGCGCTGCTGGAACCGCTGGCCGCCGAGGCCGGTCTCGATCTCGAGGACGTCAAGGTCACCCAGGCCGGCAGCCGCCGCCAGGTGCAGATCGACGTCGACGCCGACGGCGGGGTGGACCTCGATGCGATCGCCGACTTCAGCCGCCTGGTCGGCCAGGCCCTCGACGACTCCGACGTGATGGGCAGTGCCCCCTACCTGCTGGAGGTCGGCTCCCCGGGGGCCGAGCGCCCGCTGAACGAGCCGCGGCACTGGCGCCGGGCCGAGGGCCGGCTGGCCGCGATCCGCCTCGTCGAAGGCGGCGAGATCACCGCGCGGATCCTGGAGAGCGACGAGGACGGCGCACTGGTCGAGGTGCAGCCGGTGAAGGGCCGCGGCCGTCCGAAGGAGCGCCGGCTGGGCTTCGCGGAGATCGCCGGGGCCCGGGTGCAGGTCGAGTTCAACCGCAAGGACGAGGCCCTGCTCGACGAGGCCGAGGACCTGGCGGACGACTCCGACGACCACGCCGACGACGAGTAAGACGAGTAGCCGCGACCCATGAACCTGAACGAAGAGAAGGCGTAGCCGTGGACATCGACATGAGCGCCCTGCGTGGGCTGGTCACCGAGAAGGGCGTTCCGTTCGACCTGCTGGTCGAGTCCATCGAGTCGGCGCTCCTCATCGCGTACCACCGCACCGAGGGCTCGCGCCGCCGGGCCCGGGTCGAGCTGAACCGCAAGACCGGCCACGTGACGGTCTGGGCGCTGGAGGACGCCGCCGAGCTGGACGAGGGCGTCGAGCCCAAGGAGTTCGACGACACTCCCAGCGGCTTCGGCCGGATCGCCGCGTCGACCGCCAAGCAGGTGATCCTGCAGCGGCTGCGCGACGCCGCCGACGACCAGACCTTCGGCGAGTACGCCGGCAAGGAGGGCGACATCGTCACCGGTGTCGTCCAGCAGGGCAACGACCCGAAGAACATCCTGGTCGACATCGGCAAGCTGGAGGCGATCCTGCCCCCGCAGGAGCAGGTGCCCGGCGAGGAGTACAAGCACGGCACCCGGCTGCGCTGCTACGTTGTGGGCGTGCGCCGCGGTGTCCGCGGCCCGTCGGTGACCCTGTCGCGCACTCACCCGAACCTGGTGAAGCGGCTGTTCGCCCTGGAGGTGCCGGAGATCGCGGACGGCTCGGTGGAGATCGCCGCGATCGCCCGCGAGGCCGGCCACCGCACCAAGATCGCGGTGTGGTCGCGCCGCCAGGGGCTCAACGCCAAGGGCGCCTGCATCGGCCCGATGGGCGGCCGGGTGCGCAACGTGATGGCCGAGCTGCACGGCGAGAAGATCGACATCGTCGACTGGTCGGACGACCCGGCGGAGATGGTCGCGGCCGCGCTGTCGCCCGCTCGGGTGACCAAGGTCGAGATCGTCGACTTCGCGCAGCGCTCCGCACGGGTGATCGTGCCGGACTACCAGTTGTCGCTGGCGATCGGCAAGGAGGGCCAGAACGCCCGCCTGGCCGCCCGCCTCACCGGCTGGCGGATCGACATCCGGCCGGACACCGAGGTGCCCGCGGACGGGGCCCAGGAATAGGGCCGTCGGCCCGGTTGTTGACGATGGCTGCCGTCCCGCCCTGATCGGCGGGCGGCGCCATGTCCCTTCGGAGGGGTAGACTTGAGCTTGTCTGGCCGGACGCAAGTCCGAGCATGCCCTGAACGCACCTGCGTGGGCTGCCGCAAGCGCGCGGCCAAGCACGAGTTGCTGCGTGTCGTGGCGGTCGAGGGCGTCTGTGTTCCCGACCACCGCGGCGCACTGCCGGGACGGGGCGCACATCTGCACCCCGACCCCGCCTGCCTCGACCTCGCGGTCCGCCGTCGGGCGTTCCCCAGGGCCTTCCGGCTCCAGGGTCCGCTCGACACCGATGCGCTCCGCGCGTACGTCGGACAGCGGGCGGGAGTCACCCCGGCGTCCTGAGCAGTCAGGCGCGGCGGAGCACCACAGCAGTGTGCGGCGCACGGTCACCCGTGCGCGGCGCGAAACGTCAGGTACCTCGCGAGATGGAAGTAGGTCGAGATTGCGATGAGCACTCGATGAGTACGCGATGAGTACGCCCATGAAGTAGCGACAGTCCGGCGGACGATTACCCCGGACGGATAGATCAGGAGCGAAGTGGCTAAGGTCCGGGTATATGAACTCGCCAAGGAGCTCGGCTTGGAGAGCAAGGCCGTCATGGCCAAGCTCACCGAGCTCGGTGAGTTCGTGCGTTCGGCGTCCTCGACGATTGAGGCGCCGGTCGTTCGTAAGTTGACTGACGCTTTGGGAGCAACGCCGCCGTCCGGCGGTTCCTCCGCGAAGCCTGGCCCGCGCAAGCCCGCGGCGCCCCAGCCCGCCGGTTCCGGCGCGGCTGCACCCAAGCCGGGTGCCCCCACCCCCGGCCCGCGTCCAGCTGCGACGCCGGGCCCCCGTCCGACCCCGGCCGCCGCGGCACCCGCCGCCCCGGCCGCCCCCGCGGCACCGCGC
>NZ_JBHWBW010000668.1:0-3161 GCF_042735675.1 Kitasatospora sp. NPDC059571 | reverse complement strand
GGGCCCCCCCCCCCCGCCCCCCCCGGCCCGCCCGCGCGGCGGGCGAGACAGACCCACCCCGCCCGGCCCCCCCCCGCCCGCTCCCCGGCCCCCGCGCCCCGCGGGGGGCGCCCCCCAGGTCCTTGGCGAACCAGGTCTCCGACTTCGGGCCGCCGCCCGCCACGTCCACGCACTCGGTGTCGCGCGGCGGCGCCACCGTCGGCCGGGCCATCACGATCACGGTCGGTGCGATCCGGCCGCCGCGCTCCAGCTCCGAGGCGGTCTGCGGCACCTTCAGCCCCTCGATCAGGTGCAGCGACGGGCCGGGGTAGCCGCCGATCGCCAGCATCACCGGGAACCGCTCCCGCGCGTACTTGGGGATGAAGTACTCCGGCGGCAGGTAGACGAAGACCTGGTCGGACAGGCCCGACTCGGTCCCGGTCACCTTGACCGAGTCGACCCGGCCGACCTCCTCCGGCTTGCCGGCCGGCAGCACGTCCTTCACCGTCTCCAGCCCGCCCTCGGCGGTCGGCTCCACCAGCTTCCCGTTGTCCGGCACCGCGCCCTTGGTGTGCTCGGAACTGGTCAGCGCCAGCGCGGCCCCGCCCGGGTGGAGCAGGTCGTTCCAGGACGTGTAGAAGCTGTACGAGTTGTTGACCATGAGCGCCATCACGGCCAGCACCGAGACCTGGGTGACCGTCAGCAGGCCGAGCCGGCCCAGCATCGGCAGCGGCCGCTGACGGGCCAGCCGGGGCCACAGCCAGAGCGTCGCGACGAGCGCCACGGCAGCGGTCGCGATCAGTGAGTACACCAGCGACCTGCTGGTCAGTTCCATGCCGGGCGCCTTCCATCGGGCTGGGTACGGGGCCAGGGTTCATCGTGCGTTCACCGACCAGCCCGGGCCACCGGGGCTAGCCTGACCGGGCGTCGGACAGCATCCGATGGCCGAGCCGTCGGCGGGTTGCAACCGAGGCCCTAGAATGCGGCGTCCACCCTGTGCAGAGCGTGAGCGAGCCACCCGTCCCATGCGACGGCGCGACCGGCGCCGGAGCACCCGCCACACCTGCCACGGCCGCCCCGTTGCGGCACCAGCCCACCCGTCCCCAGGCTGCCCTCGGCCCGGGAGGCACGCCGGTTTGCCCTCCGGCGGGTCCTTCTTGACCAGCAGATTGCCCGATCAAGGAATAGTCATGAAGGTTCATCACAACTCCTACTTCGGAGTGACAGGACACGCCGGATCTGCCTCTACGCTGAGCTGTCATGAGCGTTCCCGTGTCCGTTGAGCCGTCGACCGAGCAGCCCCGCCGCCGCGGGCTGCAGACGCTGCGCAGCCAGGCGGCAGCCGTCCCGCGCGCGTGGCTGCCGGGGGTGGTGGGCTACGCCTGCCTGCTGATCGGTCTGCTGGACATCTGCAGCGCGGTCTTCCCGAAGCTGCGCCACACCAAGGTGCACACCTTCGCCGGCCAGCTCCCCGGGGCGACCACCACCCTCGCGGCGGTCGGCACCCTGATGGTCGGCATCCTCCTCGTCCTGCTGGCGCACGCGCTGCGCCGCCGCAAGCGCCGCGCCTGGCGCGCGGTCTGCGTCCTGCTGCCGGTCGGCTCGGCGCTGCACATGCTGCGCTGGCACCAGCCCGGACCGGGCGCCGTGTCGATCATCCTGTTCGTGGTGATCCTGGTCCACCGGCGCGAGTTCTACGCCAAGGCCGACCCGCGCACCCGCTGGCGCGCGCTGGCCAACCTGGTCGTCATGGGCGCCTTCAGCGTGCTGCTCGGCCTGCTGATCGTCAGCGTCCACCCGAAGTCCGAGCTCGGCGACCCGACCATGATCCAGCGCCTGGAGGAGACGGTCTACGGCCTGTTCGGCTTCGACGGCCCGATCCGCTACGGCAGCGAGCGGATCTCCGACCTGGTCGCCTACTCGCTCGGTGCGCTCGGCCTGCTCACCGCCGTCACCACCGCCTACCTCGCGCTGCGCCCGGAGAAGCCGGAGCCGGTGCTCACCGCCGAGGACGAGGTCAAGGTCCGCGAGCTGCTGGACCGGCACGGCCGGCGCGACTCGCTAGGCTACTTCGCGCTGCGCCGGGACAAGAGCGTGCTCTTCTCGCCCTCCGGCAAGGCCGCGATCTCCTACCGCGTGGTCTCCGGTGTGATGCTCGCCTCAGGCGACCCGGTCGGCGACGTCGAGGCCTGGCCCGGCGCGATCAAGGTCTTCATGGCCGAGGCCCGCGAGCACGCCTGGGTGCCCGCGGTGATGGGCTGCAGCGAGGTCGGCGGTGAGGTCTGGACGCGCGAGGCCGGGCTCGACGCCCTGGAGCTCGGCGACGAGGCGATCGTCGACACCTCCACCTTCTCGCTCTCCGGTCGCGCCATGCGCAACGTCCGACAGATGGTCAAGCGGATCGAGCGCAACGGCTACTCCTGCAAGGTCCGCCGGGTCGGCGAGCTCACCCTGGAGGAGAAGCGGCACATCGCCGACGCCGCCGCGCGCTGGCGCGGCACCGACACCGAGCGGGGCTTCTCGATGGCCCTCGGCCGGTTCGGCGAGACCGGTGACGACGACTGCGTGGTGGTCACCGCCCACAAGGCACCCGAGGAGGGCGAGCCGGCCGGCCCGCCCGGCAGCGACCTGAAGGCCGTGCTGCACTTCGTCCCCTGGGGCCCGGACGGCATCTCGCTCGAGCTGATGCGCCGCGACCGCGAGGCCGACCCCGGCCTCAACGAACTGCTGATCGTCGCCGCCCTCCAGGAGGTCCCGGCGCTCGGCGTCCGGCGGGTCTCGCTCAACTTCGCGATGTTCCGCTCCGCGCTGGCGCGCGGCGAGCGGATCGGCGCGGGCCCGGTGCTGCGCGCCTGGCGCGGACTGCTGGTCTTCCTCTCGCGCTGGTTCCAGATCGAGTCGCTGTACAAGTTCAACGCCAAGTTCCAGCCCGAGTGGGAGCCCCGCTTCCTGGTCTACAAGCAGACCCGGGACCTCCCGCGGATCGGCTTCGCGGCCATGCAGGCGGAGGCCTTCATCACCCTCGGCCTGCCGCTGATCGGCCGCGGCAAGCAGCCCAAGGGCCCCCAGCCGGGCCAGGACCGCACCCCGGTGGGGACGGTCACCGAGGCGGCCTGAGCCGCACCCGGCAGCAGCACCCACCCGCAGGACAGCGCGGCGGGCCCCGGACGACCGACCGGGGC
>NZ_JBHWBW010000667.1:0-3189 GCF_042735675.1 Kitasatospora sp. NPDC059571 | reverse complement strand
GCTCGGCACCGACACCGTGACCGGCGAGCGGGTCGCCGTACGCCGGGCCGCCCTCGGCGACGGCGCCGGGGCCCGGGCCGAGCGCGACGCGCTGCGGCGGGAGGCCCGGTTGCTCGCCCGCCTCGGCCGCGCCGGGCTCGCCGCCCGCACCCTCGCCCTGATCGGCCGTCAGGACGCGCTCCACCTGGTGCGCGCCCACGTGCCGGGCCGCCCGCTGGACACCTGGGTGGCCGAACGGCTGCCCCAGGACGGGGCGCCCGGCGTGCCGTGGGCGCAGGCCCGCCCGGTCGCCCTGGCGCTGGCCGCGCTGGTCGGCGGCGCCCGCGCCGAGGGTCTGCCGCTGGCCTCGCTGTCCCCCGGGCACGTCGTCGTCCGGCCCGACGGGGCGGTGCGCCTGACCGGCACGGCCGCCTGTGCGGAGCCCGGCTCGCTCGCCGCGGCCCGCGCCCGGCGCGGTGCGGACGGGCAGGCCCTCGGCGCGCTGCTCTTCCTGCTCGCCACCGGCCGGCTGCCGCTGCTCGCCGAGGACTTCCCCGAGGCCCGCCCCGGCACGCCCGAGCCGCCGTCCGCCACCGCACGCCTCTCCCGCTGGCTCGCCGCGGCCGCCCGGCAGGGCGAGACCGCCCGCCGGCTGGCCCCGGTCGTCCTCGGCCTGCGCGCCGCCGACCCCGCCCAGCGGTGGACGGCGGACCGGGCCCGGGCCGTCCTCGCCGTCGCCCACTGACGCCCGGCGCCGCCGGGACGAGCACGGCGCAGCACGGCCCCGGCGGCTCCCCGGCCGCCGGCCACCCCACCACCCCCCGACCCCAGGAGGAGAGCCGCCGGTGAGCACCGTTCCCCGCACCGCCGCGCAGGCCGTGCGCCGGCTGAGTTTCACCTTCGCGCCGGACGGCTCGTACGCCGCCTGCCTGGCCGCGGGGCCGGACGGCGACTGGTTCGCCGAGACCTGGCGGCTGCCCGGCGACGGCACGGCCGCCGAGGCCGGGGCGCTGCCGCTGCCCGGCGGCCGCTCGGAGAGCATGCTGGCCCAGCCGCTGGCGCTGGCCGACGGCCGGGTGCTGCTCTGCCGGCACCGGGGCGACCGGCACGCCCTCGTCCTGCTCTCCCCCGCCGACGACGACCGGGAGCGGGAGCTGGCGGCGCTGCAGGTCCCGGCGCTGCGGCTGCTGTCGCTGCCGGCCGCGCACCCCGCGGGCGGCCCGGTCGCGCTGGCGCTCGGCACCGACACCCGGCCGGTCACCACCCTCTGGCGGATCCGCTCCGACGGCGCACCACCGGAGCCGCTGGCCGAACTGCCCGGCGTGTACGGCGGCGGCGTCTGGCTGGACGGTACCGGGCGGCTGCTCGCCCTGGACCGGCTCGCCGCCGGGCACGTCCGCACGGTCGCCGTGGACCTCGCCACCGGCGCCGTCACCCCGCTGCTGGAGCTCGGCGAGCAGAGCAACGACCGGCTGCTGCGCTACGACGCGGCGAGCGGCCTCGGCGTGGTCCGCAGCGATGCGGCCGGCAGTGACCGGCTCGGCTGGGGCCTGCTCGGCGCGGCCGGCCCGATCCGCTTCCCCGAGTACCTGCACGCCATGGGCGTGCACCTGCAGCCGATCGCCCTGGCGCCCGCCGCCGAGGCCGGCGAGGGGCCGCGGGTGGTGCTGCTCGCCGACCGGGGCGCCGCCTCGGCGCTGCTGGTGTGGCGGCCCGGCACCGCCCGGCCCGTGCGGCTGGCCGTGCCGCCCGGCCGCTTCGGCGCGGTCGCCCACTGGTCCGCGGCGGGCCTGCGGGTGCCGTACTCGGCGCCCGACCGGCCGGCCGCGCTGGCCACCCTGGACCTCGACGCGCTGCTCGCCCCGGACCCGGCCGGGCCCCCGGCCGCCGGCGGACCGCTCCCGCTGCACCTCGCCCCGCTCGGCCCCGACCGGCCGTACCCGCCGGACGGCTCTCCGGTGCCGCCGGCCCGAGCCCCGCTGGCGGCCGGCCCGCCCGGCGGCTGGCGGCTGGACGGCTCGGCGACGCCGCCGGACGGCGGGACGTGGCACGGCGCCCGGGCCGTGGAGCTGACCGGCCCGGCCGGGCCGGTGGAGGCGGTGGTGTACGGCGGTGCGACCTGGGTGAGTGCGCCGCAGCTGGTGCTGGCGCTGCACGGCGGCCCGGCCGACGCCTGGCGGTTGGAGTTCGACCCGGTCCTGCAGCGGATGGCGGCCGCCGGCCTCGCCGTGGTCGCCCCGAACCAGCGCGGCTCCAGCGGCTACGGTCCGGAGCACGCCGCGGCCATCCAGGACGCCTGGGGCGGCCCCGACCTGGAGGACGTGCTGCACCTGCTGGGCACCCTGGCCGAGCAGCGCGCCGCACTCGGCCTGGAGCCGCCCGCCCTGTTCGGGGTCAGCTACGGCGGCTTCCTCGCCCTGCTCGCCGCGGCGCACGCGCCGGCCGGGCAGGTCGCGCGCTGCGCGGTGGTCGCCCCGTTCCTGTCCGGGCAGCGGCTGCTGGCCGAGTCGGCGGCGCCGGTCCGGGCGCTGACCACCCGGCTGGGCGGCGACGTGCCGCTGGACGACGAGCGCGGCCCGCGCGACGTCCTGCAGCTCGCCCACCGGCTCCCCGCGCCGCTGCTGGTGCTGCACGGCGACCGGGACGAGGTGGTGCCGGTCGGCCAGTCCCGGACGCTGCGGCAGGAGCTGCTGCGGCTCGGCCGCACCGACGGCTCCGCGTTCCGGTACGTGGAGGCGGCCGGCGCCGGTCACGAGCTGCTGGCCGAGGAGGGCGCGGCCGTCCTGCACGAGCTGCTGGCGGGCTTCCTGCGGACCGGTCGACCGGGCTGAGCCGCCCCCTTCCGCCGGGCGGCGGCCACCGGATCGGCGGCGTCCGTGCGCGGGCAGTGACGGGCTGGGTAGGCTGCTGTCGCGTTCGGCCGCCTCGGCGGCGCCCGCCCGGGCCGTGACCGCAACCGGCCCGCCCGACGCTGCACCCGCAGCGCCCGACAGCACGGAGAAGACAGAGCCAGATGTCCGAGACCCTCACCGACACCACCGAGCACGACCGCACCGCGCGCGGCGCCGACGCGGCCGCGGCCGACGACAACGCGCACGGCCGCCACCGGGGATTCACCGCCGCGGACGACCGCCCCGACGCCGACCCGCACGGGCGGCACCGCCGCTGACCGCAGGAGGACCCCGCGGCCCGGGGCGGGTGCCCCGGGCC
>NZ_JBHWBW010000666.1:0-3192 GCF_042735675.1 Kitasatospora sp. NPDC059571 | reverse complement strand
CCCGGACGGTGAGTGGATCAGGCGAGGTCGTACCGGTCCAGCTCCATGACCTTGGCCCACGCCGCGACGAAGTCGTTGACGAACTTCTCCTTGGCGTCGTCGCTCGCGTAGACCTCCGCGAGAGCCCGCAGCTCGGAGTTCGACCCGAAGACGAGGTCGACCCGGGTGCCGGTCCAGCGGACCTTGCCGGTGGCGGCGTCGCGCCCCTCGAAGGTGTTCGCGTCGCCGTTGGCCGCCGTCCAGGTGGTGCCCAGGTCGAGCAGGTTGACGAAGAAGTCGTTCGTCAGCGAGCCGGGGGCCGTGGTGAGGACGCCGTGCTGCGACTGCCCGTGGTTGGCCCCCAGCACGCGCAGGCCGCCGACCAGGACGGTCATCTCGGGGGCGCTCAGGGTCAGCAGGTTCGCCTTGTCGAGCAGCAGGTACTCGGCGGGCAGCCGGCTGTCCTTCCCGAGGTAGTTGCGGAAGCCGTCGGCGCCCGGCTCGAGAGCGGCGAACGACTCGACGTCGGTCTGCTCCTGCGAGGCGTCCGTGCGGCCCGGCGTGAACGGGACCCGGACGTCGTGGCCGGCGTCCTTCGCGGCCTTCTCGACGCCCGCCGCACCGGCGAGCACGATCAGGTCGGCCAGTGAGATCTGCTTCCCGCCGGCGTGGGCGGCGTTGAAGGACTCCTGGATGCCCTCCAGGGTGCGCAGCACCGTGGCGAGCCGGTCGGGGTCGTTCGCCTGCCAGCCGCGCTGCGGCTCCAGGCGGATCCGCGCGCCGTTGGCGCCGCCGCGCTTGTCGCTGCCGCGGAAGGACGAGGCCGAGGCCCACGCGGTGGAGACCAGCTGGGAGACCGAGAGGCCGGAGGCGAGGACCTGCTCCTTGAGGGAGGCGATGTCCTCGGCGCCGACGAGCTCGTGCGTCACCGCCGGGACCGGGTCCTGCCACAGCAGCACCTCGGAGGGGACCTCCGGGCCCAGGTAGCGGGCGACCGGGCCCATGTCACGGTGGGTCAGCTTGTACCAGGCGCGGGCGAACGCGTCCGCGAAGGCGGCCGGGTCCTCGTGGAAGCGCCGCGAGATCGGCTCGTAGACCGGGTCGAAGCGCAGCGACAGGTCGGTGGTGAGCATGGTCGGGGCGTGGCTCTTCGCCGGGTCGTAGGCGTCCGGGATGGTGCCCGCGCCGGCGCCGTCCTTGGCGACCCACTGGTGGGCGCCGGCCGGGCTGGTGGTCAGCTCCCACTCGTAGCCGAACAGGTTGTCGAAGAAGCCGTTGCCCCACTGCGTCGGCGTGGCGGTCCAGGTGACCTCCAGGCCGCTGGTGATCGCGTCGCTGCCCTTGCCGGTGCCGTAGCTGCTCTTCCAGCCGAGGCCCTGCTCCTCGAGCGGCGCGGCCTCCGGGTCGGCGCCGACGCTGTCGGCCGGGCCCGCGCCGTGGGTCTTGCCGAAGGTGTGGCCGCCCGCGATGAGGGCGACGGTCTCCTCGTCGTTCATCGCCATCCGGCGGAACGTCTCGCGGATGTCGCGGGCCGCGGCGATCGGGTCCGGGTTGCCGTTCGGGCCCTCCGGGTTGACGTAGATGAGGCCCATCTGGACGGCGCCGAGCGGGTTCTCCAGGTTGCGCTCGCCGCTGTAGCGCTCGTCGCCGAGCCAGGTCTGCTCGGGGCCCCAGTAGACGTCCTCCTCGGCCTCCCAGACGTCCTCGCGGCCGCCGGCGAAGCCGAAGGTGGTGAAGCCCATCGACTCCAGTGCGACGTTGCCGGCCAGGATCATGAGGTCGGCCCAGGAGATGTTCCGGCCGTACTTCTTCTTGACCGGCCACAGCAGGCGGCGGGCCTTGTCGAGGTTGGCGTTGTCCGGCCAGCTGTTGAGCGGGGCGAAGCGCTGCTGGCCGGCGCCGGCGCCGCCGCGGCCGTCGCTGATGCGGTAGGTGCCCGCGCTGTGCCAGGCCATCCGGATCATGAAGGGGCCGTAGTGGCCGAAGTCGGCGGGCCACCAGTCCTGCGAGGTGGTCAGGACCTCGGCGATGTCCTGCTTCACGGCCGGCAGGTCGAGGCTCCGGAACGCCTCGGCGTAGTCGAACTCCTCGCCGAGCGGGTTGGCCACGGCCGGGTTCTTGGCGAGGATCTTGAGGTTGAGGCGCTCCGGCCACCACTGGCGGTTTCCGCCGCCCTGCGTCGGGTGGGGGGCGCGCCCGTGCGCGACCGGGCAGCCGCCTGCGCCCTCGGCCTTGGCGTCGGTGACGAGTGCGTCGTGGTTCTCAGACATGGGAGTCCTTCCGAACTGGGCGGGTCGCAGTGCTCGACTGCGGAGGGTAGGGACAGGGGCACACCGGACGCGGGAGCCGGGCACGGCCGGGCAAACGGCGGTACGGACGGCGCGGTCGACACTGCCACGGCGCGCCGCGCACGTGGCGAAGGCCCGCCGGACCGCACTCGTCGCGGCGCGGCGGCCCCGTCGCGGTGAAGCGCGTGGGGGGCTTCACGTGCGACCTCGCGTGCCGCGCCGGGCGGCTCGCCGTCACCGGCGGACCGGCACCGTGCGTCTCCACGGCGGTCTCTCCGTCACGTCGTCATCCCCTGCCGTTCCGGAGTCGTCCTGTCCCTTGGCTATCAACAGAACCGATCCTACAATGGACAGAGTCCAAGTCAAGAAGGACACCAGACCCATATCCGATCGGATCCCGGACGCCCGCTGGTAAACTCCGCGCATCCCACTGAACCTGAATAGGTGAACCGATATGAGTGACCTGCTGGAGCGACTGCGAGGGCGCGGCTGGAGACTCACCTCCCAGCGGCGTGTCGTTGCGGAGGTCCTCGACGGCGACCACGTGCACCTCACCGCCGACGAGGTGCACGCCCGCGCGGCGCAGCGGCTGCCCGAGATCTCCCGGGCGACCGTGTACAACACGCTCGGCGAGCTGGTCACGCTGGGCGAGGTCATCGAGGTCGCCACCGACGGGCGGGCCAAGCGGTACGACCCCAACGCGCACCGCCCGCACCAGCACCTGGTCTGCTCCAGCTGCGGCACCATCCGCGACGTCCACCCGACCGGCGACCCGCTGGCCGACCTCCCGGCCGAGGAGCGCTTCGGCTTCACCGTGTACGACGTCGAGGTCACCTACCGGGGCCTGTGCCCCACCTGCGCCTGAGGCGCGCGGGACGCGACGCTGCAGCACGACGGGGCGGCCGGGGCGAGTGAATCGCCCCGG
>NZ_JBHWBW010000665.1:0-3209 GCF_042735675.1 Kitasatospora sp. NPDC059571 | reverse complement strand
CCCGCCCGCGCCGCGGGGCCCCCCCCTCACTGTGGCGCGCGCGGGCCCGGCCCCCCCCCGCCGCCCCCGCGCGGCCCCCCCCCCCCCCAGGGGCCCCGCCCCCCCTCCGGCATGTCCGAAGAGCGCGCGGACCCGGCGTCCGCCCGGGCCCGCGGTGCGAAGAGCAGGCGCACGGCGTCATCCGGGCGACGGTTCCATCGCCCGTCCGGGTGGCGGCCCGCCGGCTGACGGCACGTCGGGTGACGGCTCGACTACGCTGTGTCGGTCGTCTGCCGTCGAATGCGCTTGGAGACCCGGTGCTGCCCCTGCTGGACGCCCCCGCTCCCCGGATCAGTCCCCCCGCCCGCCGTCCGGCCCGTGCCGGGCGGACCGGCCCCGGGCCGCGCCGCCGCCGGGCCCTGGCGCTGGCGGTGCTGGCCGCGCTGCCCGGGTCGCTGCTGGTCGCCGGCGCCGGCCCCGCCGCCGCCCAGGGCCGGATCGTCGGCGGCGCGGCCGCCTCCACCGCCGACCACCCGTGGATGGTGGCGCTCGCCAGCCGGCAGCAGTTCGGCACCGCCCGGTCCGGGCAGTTCTGCGGCGGGGTGCTGGTCACGGCGACCAAGGTGGTCACCGCCGCGCACTGCTTCTTCGACGAGCGCACCGGCCGCCGCACCGACCGCCCGGGCCTGCAGGCGGTGCTCGGCCGGGACGACCTGCGCACCACGGACGGCCGCGAGGTCGCGGTGCGCAGCGTCTGGATCGACCCCGGGTACGACTTCCCCCACAACCTGCGCGATGTGGCGGTGGTCACGCTGGCCGAGCCGCAGCCGGGCCGGCCGGTGATCGGGATGGTCGGCCAGGGCGAAACGGCGCCGTACGCGGCGGGAACGCAGGCGCAGGTCTACGGCTGGGGCGACACCACCGGTGGCGGCGCGTATGCCGCGACACTGCACCGGGTCACCGTGCCGATCGTCTCGGACGAGACCTGCTCGCGCGACTATCCGAGCGGCGGGGAATCCCCGTACGACGCGCGGTTCATGGTCTGCGCGGGATCGGACCAGGGCGGGAAGGACGCCTGTCAGGGCGACAGCGGCGGACCGCTGCTGGTCGGCGGGCAGCTGGCCGGGCTGGTGTCCTGGGGGACGGGCTGTGCGGAGGCCGCCCATCCCGGGGTGTACACCCGGGTGGCAGCGGTGGCCGACGACGTGCGCTCCGCCCTCTCCGGGTGACCGGGCGGTGACCGGGTGTCAGGGCGTCCCGGGGCGTCGGCCCGTCGTGGTGCCGAGGGTGGTGTCGGAGGGTGTCCGGGCGCTCACGGCAGGCTCGGTCCCGGAGCGGGCCGGGGTGTCCCGGCACGGCAAAGGGCCGGGGGGGGGGGGGGGTGTTGGGGGCGGGGGCGCGGCGGCGCGCCCCCCCGCGGGCGGGCGGCTTCACGACCGCGGGCCGCACGCCCTCCCAGCCGGCGCTCACCGTGTCCTCCGACTCCTCGCCCGTCCCGTCCGCGGCCGCGCCCGGACTGACGGACGAGCAGATGGTCGCCGCGCTCGCCGGACACCTGTCCGGCCACCGGGTGGTGGGCACCCGCGGGATCGGCACCGCGTCCGCCGCCGGTGGCGCGGCCCGGCCGCTGGCCGAGCTGAGCATCGACGACGGCAAGCAGCACTTCGTCGTCACGGTCGACCTGCGCCGCGAACCGGCGGTGTCGGAGAAGGAGTTGGCCCGGGCCGCCGTGCTCTGCGACCAGGAGGGCCGGAAGTCCGTCATCTGCACCCGCGTGCCCCGGGACGGCGACGCGCTGCTGACCCTGCGCCGGCCGCTGGTCCCGGTGCCGGGCCTCAGCTGGTCGTACGCGCTCGCCACCCCCTCCGGCGACCGGGTGACCGTCACCGAGTGGAGCTCCGCGGCCCCGGTCGGCGCCGCCGGCGCCCTGCCGGACCCACCGCTTGACCTGGGCCGGCTCCGCGAGATCGTGCTCGACCCGGTCTGGATCCGGGCCCTGACCGGGCTCCCGGTCGCGGCGCCCCCCGAGGTGCAGCAGCCGGCCGCCCCGCTCGGCGGCTGACCGCGACCGGGGCGCCCGGCGAGGTCCAAGAGCGAGGGCCTAGAGCTGTCTTCACAGGGCACTCGGGCGGTCGATTCAGGTGCCCCCACGCGCCCCTGTGTGGCATCCGTACGCCTTTGAAGACACGTCTCAGCCGCCCGTGGGCGCCGGGCCGCCGGACGACGGCGCGGCAGGGTCCGAGGGCGCCGGTCCGGACGGGCCCGGCTCCCCGCTGCGGTCCCCGGTCCCGCCGGTGTGGGCAGGGGAGCCGTTCGAGTCGGGTGACGCCGTCGAGGAGGGTGCGGTGGACGGGCCGGCCGGGGCCGACGGGCCGTCCGTGCCGGCGCCGGGGGCGGAGGGGGAGTGGCTCGGCCCGGGCGTGTCCGTGCCACTGGTGGGCTCCGGCCCGTCCCGGTGGGTCGGCCCGCCCTCCAGGGTGACCACGGCCTCGGACGGCGGGAAGGCGATCCGGGCCGTCCAGTGCCCGGCGGGCATCCGGGTCTCGTCCACCGTGACGGTCACGGTGATCCGCTGCCCCGGCTCCAGCGTCCCGGAGTCCCGGCTGAGGCGCAGCCAGTCCACGTCGACCTGTGCGTGCCAGTGGATCGTCGTCCCCCCGGAATCGGTGAGCGTGATCACCGTCCGGCTGCCGTACTCGCCGGCCTCCACGGTGAGCTGCCCGGGGGCGGCCGGCGCCGGGGCCGGCGGGGTCAGCACCGAGTCGCCGATCGGGCCGGCGCCGCGCGAGGGCACCGGAACGGCCGGACCCTGCACGGGCGGCAGCAACGTTTCTGCACGCGGCGCGTCCGCCAGCTGCAGCGCCGCCGTGTCCGTGCCGTCCGCCCCGGACGCCCGCCCGGCGCCGTCAGGTGCGGAAGGGTGACCGGACGGACCCGTCGAAGGCGGCCCGACCTGCACGGATGCGACGGCCGCCGCACCGTGTGCCCCGTCCCCGCCGCGGTGCGCCGCCCAGAGCGCCACCACCGGCGCGCTCAGCACCGCCGCCAGCACGCCCGTGGTCACCATCCGCTGCCGCACCGCCGACCTGCTGCCGGACGGCGCCCGGTGGCGCGGGAAGCCGCGCTGGTCGAACCGGATCGGCTCCTCCGCCGGATCCGGCCCGTCCTCGCCCGCCCTTCCGCGCCCGCCGGCGATGCCCGTGCCGCGCCCCGGGCGGGCCGCCGCGGCC
>NZ_JBHWBW010000664.1:0-3229 GCF_042735675.1 Kitasatospora sp. NPDC059571 | reverse complement strand
TGTCTCCCCTGACGGGGGCGGGGCGCCGTCCGGCGCCGGACGGGCTGGTGACCGACACCGCCGACGGCAACCGGGCGATGCGGCGCGTCAACGACAGCCTGGGCTACCGGCCGGCGCACCGCATCTGCCACTACCGGCTGGACCTCTGACGGCCGGCCGGGCGGAAGTCCCCGAGGGGCCCTCGGTCAGACGTTGACGCCGTAGTCCAGGGCGATGCCGCGCAGGCCGGAGGCGTAGCCCTGGCCGATGGCGCGGAACTTCCAGTCGGCGCCGTACCGGTAGAGCTCGCCGAAGACCATCGCGGTCTCGGTGGAGGCGTCCTCGCTGAGGTCGTAGCGGGCCACCTCGCTGCCGGTCGCCTGGTCGACCACCCGGATGAAGGCGTTGCGGACCTGGCCGAAGTTCTGCAGGCGGGTGTCCGCGTCGTAGATCGACACCGGGAACACGATCTTGGTGACGTTGACCGGCACCGCCGTCAGGTCGACCTTGATCTGCTCGTCGTCGCCGTCGCCGCCACCGGTGAGGTTGTCGCCGCTGTGCTCGACCGAGCCGTCCGGGCTGGTCAGGTTGTTGTAGAAGACGAAGTGCTGGTCGGTCAGCACCCGGCCGGCCTCGCTGCACAGCAGTGCGCTGGCGTCGAGGTCGAAGTCGGCACCGGTGGTGGCCCGGACGTCCCAGCCCAGACCGATGATGACCGAGGTGAGGCCCGGGGCCTCCTTGCTCAGCGAGACGTTGCCGCCCTTGGCCAGCGAGACTCCCATGACTGCCCCTCCCGGAGTTCCCGTACCGGGCCGCTCGCCCGGTCGTTCCGATCACTGTGCCGCACGAATCTACAGCAGTGTAGAGACCGTACGCCCCTTCCTTCGCGGGTCAGGAGCCGGCACCCGGGCTGCGGGGCGGTCGCTCAGTAGGATGGCCGACAGGTGCACGACGAGTGGGAAGGGGCCGCCATGGTGCAGCAGGGGCGTCCCTCCGACGAGGGCTTCCGGGCCAGGCGACGCGGACAGGGCGAGTTGGAGGCCCAGGTGCTGGCCGTGCTGCGGGACGCGCCCGAGCCGGCCACCGCGGGCTGGGTGCAGGAGCGCCTGGACGGCGGCCTCGCGTACACCACCGTGGTCACCATCCTCTCCCGGCTGCACGCCAAGAACGCCGTCTCGCGTACCCGTTCCGGCCGCTCGTACGTCTGGCGGGCGGCCTCGGACGCGGCCGGGCTGGCCGCGCTGCGGATGCGCCGGGTGCTCGACGGCGAGGCAGACCGGGACGCCGTCCTGGCGAGCTTCGTCTCCGCCCTGCTGCCGCACGACGAGGAGCTGCTGCGGGCCCTGCTCGACAGTGCCTCGGACGAGCCCGGCCGGCCCGGTGCCGACGGCTCCCGCGGCTCGGACGGCCGCGAGGGCTGAGCGATGGGCGTCTTCGTCTTCCTGCCGCTCGTCCTCCCGCTCACCGCCCTGCCGATCGCCCGGCTCGCCGAACTGCACCTGCACCCGCGGGCGGCGGCCCGGCTGCTGACCGGCTTCAGCCTCGCCATGGCGGTGTGCAGCGCGCTCTGCCTCGGGCTGCTCGGCGTGGTGGGTACCGCGCAGATCCCCGGCAACCCGCTGCCGGACGGCTGGTCCGACCCGGAGGTCCGGCGGCTGGTGCCGTTCCACGTCGAGGTCGGCAGCGCCTCGATCGCCGTCCTGGCGGTCGTCGCCGCCGCCGTGCTGCGCACCCTGGCCGTCCGGCTGCGGGTCGCGGCCAGGGCCCGCCGGGCCGTCCAGCACCTGCCGTCCGACGGCGATCCCGCGGTGCTGCCCGACGAGGCCCCGTACGCCTACGCGCTGCCCGGGCGGCCGGGCCGGATCGTGGTCTCCACCGGGATGCTGGCCCACCTGGCGGGCGGTGAGCGGGAGGCCCTGATCGCCCATGAGCGGGCGCACCTGGCGCACCGTCACCACCACTACCTGCTCGCCACCAGGCTGGCGGCCTGCGTCAACCCGTTCCTGCGCCCGCTGCACCGGGCGGTGGCCTACAGCACCGAGCGGTGGGCCGACGAGGAGGCGGCCGGCGTGGTCGGGGACCGGCGGGTGACCGCCCGTGCGGTGGCCCGGGCCGCCCTGGTCGCGCACCACGCGGTGCCCGGGATGGCGGCGTTCGCGGCGCCCGGGCCGGTGCCCCGGCGGGTGGCCGCGCTGCTGGGGCCGGTGCCGCCGGGCCGGGCCTGGCCGCCCGCGCACAGCCCGGCCGGGGTGGCGGCGATGGTGGCCGCGGCCGGTACGGCGGCCTCCGCGCTCTCCGCGTTGAACGCCGCGGTGGCGCTGCTGCTGGTGCTGAAGGCGGTCACCCCGCTGTAGGCCTGCCGGGTCCGGGGCGGCCGCCGAAGGCAAAGCGCCGGCAAAGTACGATCGACGCGCTCTCAACTCCCCGACTCTGTGAGGAGCGCACCCGATGGTGTTCAAGCGTCTTCTCGGCGCCCTGGGCGTCGGCGGGCCCACCGTGGACACGGTGCTGTCCACGCCGACCGTCTACCCCGGCGGTACCGTGCACGGCCACGTCAACCTGGTCGGCGGCGACCGCGAGGCCGAGATCAACGGCATCACGCTCTGCCTCGCCGCCCGGGTCGAGGTCGAGTACGAGGACAGCGAGGGCCACACCACCGAGGAGTTCGGCCGGGTGCAGGTCTGCGGCCCGCTGCGGCTGGCGGCAGGGGAGCACCGGTCGGTGCCGTTCGCCCTGCCGGTGCCGTGGGAGACGCCGCTGACCGCGGTGGCCGGCCACCACCTGGCGGGGATGGCCCTCGGGGTGCGCACCGACGTGGACATCGCCGGCCAGCTGGACCGGGGTGACACCGACCCGCTGGCGGTGCAGCCGCTCCCGGTCCAGCAGCGGGTGCTGGAGGCGCTCGGCGCGCTCGGCTTCCACTTCCACCGGGCCGACCTGGAGGCCGGCAGGATCCACGGCACCGGCCAGACGCTGCCGTTCTACCAGGAGATCGAGTACAAGGCGGCGGCGCAGTTCGCGCACCGCTGCAACGAGATCGAGCTGTCCTTCGTCACCGACCCGCACCGGGCCGAGGTGGTGCTGGAGTTCGACAAGCGCGGCCTCTTCCACAGCGGCGACTCCGTCCGCACCTTCGTCCTCGACCACGGGGCCGGTCAGCACGACCTGACCGGCACGGTCGACGGCTGGATCAGGAGCGTGCTCGGCCACTGAGCCGTCACCGGAACGCGGCGGACCGCCGGGGCTGCAC
>NZ_JBHWBW010000663.1:0-3234 GCF_042735675.1 Kitasatospora sp. NPDC059571 | reverse complement strand
GTGCGGGCGGCGTCCGCGATGACGTGCGCGTCGCGGGCGTCGGTCTTCGCCTCGCCGGGATACAGATCGGCGATCCGGCGCATGGTCAGGCCGGGGAGGTAGGCGATTCGGCAGCCGGTGTCGCGGGCGACGGCCAGCGGCAGGGCCCCGACGCTGGCCGGCTGGTCGACCACCACCAGCACGGTCCCGTGCTTGGCCTGCAGTCTCATGAACAGCTCACGGAGCCTGGGCTCGCTGTTGGGCAGTGCCCTGTCGAAGACCTTCTTGCCGGCCGGAGTGAGCGCGGTCGCGTGGTGTTCGCCCTTGCCGACGTCCAGGCCGAGATAGAGATCTATGCCGTCGGTGCTGGTCAACAGGCCCTCCCCAGGTCTCGCCCTCTCCGGCCCTGCGGCATCGGCGTGCCGGCATCCACGTTACGGAGAGCCTGCCTCACCCGGTGCGGGATCGGCGCTCAAGCCCCTCATCAGCGGTCTGCCAACGCCTCCGAGCCCGGTGACACCACTTTTTCGATCATGCTCGACAAGGGGCACGCAGTCATGCCGGGCCGGGAGGCCGGGAACCCCGTTGCGGGGCCACGAAGACGGTAACGGGGGCGCGCGGACAATATCCGCGCGCCCCCTTTCGGCTGTTACCAGCGGGCGGTCGCCGGCAGCGGCTCGCCGTACCAGAGTTCGACCAGATGGCGGGCGATCGAAATTCCGGACGGCGGCAGGATCTCGCCCGCCGCCATCCCCGCGCCCAGCTCCTCGCGGGAGAACCAGCGCGCCTCCGAGAGCTCCTCGCCGTCCACCGTGATCCCGGTGCCCGCCGGGTCGGCCGTACCCATGAAGCCCAGCATCAGGCTCGACGGGAACGGCCACGGCTGGCTGGCCACGTAGCTGACGTCGGCGACCCGCACCCCGGCCTCCTCGAAGACCTCGCGGGCCACCGCCTGCTCGATCGACTCGCCGGGCTCGACGAAGCCTGCCAGGGTCGACCAGCGGCCCTCCGGCCAGAGCGCCTGGCGCCCCAGCAGGCAGCGGTCCTCGCCGTCCGTGATCAGCATGATCACCGCCGGGTCGGTGCGCGGGTAGTGCTCGGCCGCGCAGGACGTGCAGCGGCGGACGTGGCCCGCACCGGCCTTCTCGGTGCGGTGCCCGCAGCGCGAGCAGAAGCTGTGCAGCCGGTGCCAGTGCTCCAGGGCGACCGCGTGCACCAGCAGCCCGGCGTCCCGGTCGGACAGCGTCGCCCCGACCTCGCGCAGCCCGGCCGGCCGGGCGTCGCCGTCGAGCCGGCCCGGCAGGCTCTCGCCGGCCAGCGCGAAGTACGAGACGCCGTCGTCGTCGGTGCCGAGGTAGAACCGGTCACCCGCCTCCGGCGCCTCGAAGGACGGCAGCAGCACCAGTTCGCTGCCCGTCGCGGTGTCGACCACGAAGACCTCGCCGCCGGCGATCGGCAGCACCTTGGTGGTCGGGTGGCTCCATGCCGCGGCGAGCCAGGGCTCGTCGAAGCGGTGGTGCGCGGCCCGGTCCACCCCGGCGCGGGCCAGGGCGAGGTGCTTGGTGTCAGGCGCGCTCAATCCGTCCATCCCCGTTCGCGATTCGAATCGTTCCCACCCGCGCTCACCGCCAGTTCTCGGCGAGGTCGCCCCACAGGTACGCCGAGGTCTCGACGCCCTTGCGCAGCAGGTCCAGCTCCACCTTCTCGTTGACGGAGTGCCAGCCGTCGGAGGGCACCGAGATGCCGAGGAACAGCACCGGCGCGCCCAGCACGTCCTGCAGGTCCGCGGCCGGGCCGGAGCCGCCCTCGCGGGTGAAGAGGATCTTCTGCTCGAAGGCCCGCCCCATCGCCCGGACGACCGACTGCAGCGCCGGGTGGTCCAGCGGCGTCAGGCAGGGCCGGGTCGCCCCGGGGAAGGCGATCTCGTACCGGATGCCCTCGGGCACCTGCTCGGCCACCCAGGCGCGGACGGCCTCGCGGACCTTCTCCACCTCCTGGCCGGCGACCAGCCGGAAGGACAGCTTGAGGTGGGCCTCGGCCGGGACGATGGTCTTGCCGCCCGGGCCGGTGTAGCCGCCCCAGATGCCGTTGACCTCGGCGGTGGGCCGGGCCCAGACCCGCTCCAGGGTCGAGTAGCCGGCCTCGCCGAGGGTGCCGTGCGACTTGGCGACGCGCAGCCACTGCGCCTCGTCGAAGGGCAGCTCGGCGAAGAGCGCGCGCTCCTCGGCGGTCAGCTCGACCACGCCGTCGTAGAAGCCCGGGACGGCGACCCTGCGGTCGGCGTCGTGCAGGGCGGCGGCCAGCGCGGCGGCCGCGTCCGCCGGGTTGGGGACGGCGCCGCCGAACGAGCCGGAGTGGATGTCGGAGTCCGGGCCGAAGAAGTCGATCTGGCAGTCCGCCAGTCCGCGCATGCCGGTGCAGACGGTCGGCGTGGTCTCGGACCACATGCCGGTGTCCGAGATCATCACCACGTCGGCGGCCAGCCGTTCGGCCTCACGGCGCACCAGGGCGGCGAAGTTCGGCGAGCCGGACTCCTCCTCGCCCTCGACCAGCAGCTTGAGGTTGACCGCCGGGGCGGTGCGGCCGGTCGCGGCGAGGTGCGCGCGCACGCCCAGCGTGTGGAAGAAGACCTGGCCCTTGTCGTCGGCCGCGCCGCGGGCGAACAGCCGGCGGCCCAGCACGGTCGGGGTGAACGGCTCGGTGTCCCAGCCGTCCTCCTTCGCGGCGGGCTGCACGTCGTGGTGCCCGTACACCAGCACGGTCGGCGCGGACTCGTCCCCGGACGGCCACTCGGCGAACACCGCGGGCAGCCCGTCCGTCTCCCAGACCTCGGCGACCGGGAAGCCGGTCGTGCGCAGGGCCCCGGCCAGCCACTCGGCCGAGCGGCGGACCTCGCCGGCCCGGTCCGGGTCCGCGGAGACCGAGGGGATGCGCAGCCAGTCGGAGAGCTCCTGGAGGAAGGCGGTCTCGTGCTCGTCGATGAAGGTGCGGACGACGCTGTCCGGGGTTTTCGTCATACGGACGACTTTAGTTCGCCCGGACGGGTGCGCGCCCGCGCCCTCCCCCGCCCGCACCGTTACCTCGGTCACCTCCCGCCCCACGGCCACCTCCCGCCCCGCGGGGGGGGGGGGCCGGGCGCGCGCGGGCGCGGCCCCGCCCCCCCGCCCGCCTTCTCCGGCACTCCCGATTTCGTCGAACCCCCGTCAGCCGCCGTGCCGTCATTTACGCTTCCATGGGAAGGGGTTGGTCTGGGCG
>NZ_JBHWBW010000662.1:2313-3244 GCF_042735675.1 Kitasatospora sp. NPDC059571 | reverse complement strand
GCGCTGCTGCTACCGCGTCAGCGGGACTGCTGGGCCGGCACGCCCAGGCCGTCGTCGGACGGCACGCCGGCCGCGGCCACGGCCGCACCGGTGAGCGTGGCGAGCATCTCGCGCACGTTGGTGAGCTGGGCGTTGATCGAGTCGCGGCGGTTGGTCAGCGCCGCCAGCTCGCGCTCGGACTCGCTGCGGACGCGGTCGGCCTTGGCGTTGGCGTCGGCGACGATGTCCTCGGCCTGGCGCTGCGCGGTCTCCACCGTCTGGCGGGCGCGGCGCTCGGCGTCGGTGCGCAGCTTCTCCGCCTCCAGGCGGAGCTGCTCGGCGCGGTGCTCGATCTCGGCGAGGCGCTTCTCGGCCTTGGCCGGGCGGGCCGCCCGGTCGCGCTCGGACTGCTCGCGGCGCTTGGCCAGGTTGGTCTCGAACTCCAGCGCGGCCTGCGCGGCCTTGGTGCGGGTCTCCTCGAAGAGGGCGTCCGCCTCCTCGCGCTTGTTCTGCGCGTCCTTGTTGGCCTCGGCGCGCAGCTGCGCGGCGTCGCTCTTCGCCTTGTCGACGATCCGCAGGCCCTCGTCCTCCGCCTTGGCCTTGCGGTCCTTGGCGTAGTTCTCGGCCTCGGTGCGGACCTGCTGCGCGGCGGCCTCGGCCAGCTCGCGGTGCTGCTCCGCGGCGCGGTGCGCCTCGTCGCGCAGGTCCTTCGCCTCCTCCTCGGCGAGCCGGAGGATCTTCTCCACCCGGGCACCGAGACCGGCGTACGAGGGCTCCGCCTCGGTCACCGCCGCCTGAGCGGTCTGGGTCTCCAGGTGCAGCTCCTCGATGCGCTTCTCCAGCGCACCGATCCTGGCCAACGCGCTGTCACGATCGGCCACCAGCTTGGTGATCCGCTCGTGGGGCGGGGGGGGGGGGGGGGCCCCCCCCCCCCCCCGCGGGGCCCGGGGCG
>NZ_JBHWBW010000662.1:0-2305 GCF_042735675.1 Kitasatospora sp. NPDC059571 | reverse complement strand
GGACACCCTGTTTGGTTTCCCGCTGTCCGACGGGGGCGCGCTCGTACCCACGGCGCACCAGGTCGAAGCCGTGAGGGGAGTGACTGTCGCTCATGGGGTTCTGGGCTTCCTGTCGTCAAACCGCTGAGATGGTTGAGGGAATCCTGACACGGTACCGGAGTGTCATCGGCGAAATCCCGATGCTGTGCGGACAATGTCCGCTCAATCGGGTGGCGCGCTCCCGGAGCGATTGCCTCCCGACCGCTGGGGGCCAACGCCGGCACCGGCCTTGGACCCCCCGTCCTTCTTGGTGTTTCCCCCGTTGGCCTGCTGCGCCGGTGACGGCGCCTCGAAGGCCTCCAGCGCGGACAGCACGTCCTGGACCCTGGAAATCTCGGTGTTGATGTCCTTGCGGCGCCGGACCAGCTCGTCCAGCTCGTGCCGGCCCTCGTCGGTGATCTGCTTCGCCTCGGACCGCGCCTCGGAGAGCAGCCGCTCGGCCTCCTCCTCGGCCAGCCGCAGCTGCTCGGCCGCCGACTCGTCGGCCCGCCGCAGGCGCTTCTCCACCTCGGCCGCGGCCTCCTCGACCTGCCGGCCGGCCTCCTCCTCGGCGTCCTTGAGCTTGGCCTCGGCCTTGACGATGAGCTTCTCGGCGCGGTCGGTGGAGTCCGCGAGCTTCTGCTCGGCGCCCTTGAGCAGCCCCTCGGCCTTGCGGACCGCGGCGATCCGGACCTTGCTGGCCTCCGCGGACGCCTCCGAGGTGAGCTCGGCGGCCCGCTCCTCGGCGGCGGCGATCAGCTTCGCCGCCCGCTCCTCGGCCTCGGCGACGGCGGCCACCGCCTGCTCCTCGGCCTCGGTGAGCTGGTCCTGCGCCGCGGTGACCAGGGCGTCCACCCGCTCGCCGGCCGACTTCATGGCCTGCGCGTTCTCCTTGCGGGCCCGCTCGTGCAGCGCCTCGATCTCGGCGTCGGTGCGCTCGCGCAGCTCCTCGGCGCGCTCGCGGATCGCGGTGGCGTCCCGGCGGGCCTCGGAGAGCAGCGCGTCCGCGTCGGACCGGGCCTTCTCCACCTCGGCCTGGCCGGCCGCCTCGCCGGCCGCGACCAACCGCTCGGACTCCTTGCGGGCGGCCGCCACCATCGCGTCCGCCTGCTCCTCGGCGGCGGCCGTGGTGGCCAGCGCCGTCGTCTGGGCGTCGTCGGCGAGCTGCTCGGCGTCGGTGAACGCCTTCTCCAGCACGGTGGTCGCCCGCTCGCGGGTCGACCGGTCGAACTGCTCGGCCGCCTCGCGGGTCTCCCGGTCGAACGCATCGGCCCGCGAGCGGGCGTCCGCGTCGTACTCGTCCGCGAGCGAGCGGGTCGCCAGCGCGTACTCCTCCGCCTCGCCGCGCAGCGCCGCAGTGATCTCCTCGGTCTCCGCCAGTGCGGCAGCGGCCTGCTCCTCGGCGGCCGCGACCAGGGTGCGGGCCTGCTCCTCGGCCTCGGCGCGGAGCCGCTCGGCGAACTCCGCCGCCGACCGGCGCTCCTGCTCGGCCTCCTCGCGCAGCCCGGCGGCGTACGCGGCGGCCTCGGTGCGCACCCGCTCGGCCTCGGACTCCGCGCTCTCCCGCTCGGCGGCGCACTCGGCGGACGTCCGTTCGCGCAGCCCGGCGGCCTCCTGCTCGGCGGCCGTGCGCAGCTCGGCGATCTGCTGCGAGGCGGCCTCGTGCAGCCCGGCCACCGACTGGCGGACGGCGGCGGCCTCGTCCTCGGCCGCCGAGGTCAGCTCGGCGGCCCGCTCGGCGGCCGCCCGGACCGTCTCCGCAGCCTCGGTACGGGCGCTCTCGCGGTCCTGCGCGGCCTCGGCGGCCAGCGCGGCGGCCTGCTCGCGGGCGGCGGACAGCGCGTCCGCGGCCTCGGCGCGCAGCCGTGCGGCCTCCTCGGCGGCGGCCTCCCGCTCGGCGGCCGTGTCGGCGGCCGTCCGCTCGGTCAGCTCGGCGGCCTCGCGCTCGGCCTGCTCCCGCGCGGTGCGCGCGGCGGCCAGCTGCTCGGCGGTCTCGGTCCGCTCGCGCTCCAGGCCGTCGGCGGCGGCCTCCCGCTCGCGGCGGGCCTCCTCGCGCAGCGCCGCGGCCGCGGCCTCGGCCTCGGCGCGCTCGCGGCGGGCCCACTCCTCGGTCTCGCCGCGCAGGGCGTCGGCGGCCGTCCTGGCCTCCTCGGCGACCTTGCCGGCCGCGGCCGCGGCCTCGGCGGCGACGGCGGCGGGGGCCGCGGGGGGGGGGGGGGGGCCCCCCCCCCCGCGGGGGGGGGGGGGGGGGCGGGGGGGCGCGGGGGGGGGGGGGGGCCGCGGGGCC
>NZ_JBHWBW010000661.1:0-3246 GCF_042735675.1 Kitasatospora sp. NPDC059571 | reverse complement strand
GGATCGCGCTCTTCGACGGCGTCCAGCTGCTGGACGTCACCGGCCCCGCCGACGTGTACGCCGCCGCCAACGACCACGGAGCGAACTACCGGCTGCGCACCGCCTCACCGGGCGGCACGCCGGTGCGGACCACCTCCGGCGTGCAGGTCTCCGCGGACCTGGCGCTGGAGGAGGTCGGCGGGCCGATCGGCACGCTCATCATCCCCGGCCGCCCGGATTGGTGGGAGGCGGTGGACGACACCCGGCTGATCGGCCACCTGTCGCGGGTCGCCGGCTCCGCCCGGCGGATCGCCTCGGTCTGCGCGGGCGCCTTCCCGCTGGCGGCCACCGGACTGCTGGACGGGCGCCGGGCGGCCACCCACTGGAAGCTCGCCGGCGACCTGGCCCGGCGCTTCCCCGCCGTGAAGGTGGACCGCGACGCCATCTTCGTCCGGGACGGCCGGGTGATCACCTCCGCCGGGGTCACCTCGGGCATCGACCTGACGCTGTCGCTGGTGGAGGAGGACTTCGGCCCGGAGGTGGCCCGGGCGGCCGCCAAGTACCTGGTGGTCTTCATGGCCAGGCCCGGCGGCCAGTCGCAGTTCAGCGTCCGCCTGACGGCCCGTCAGCCGCACAGCGACACCGTCCGGATGCTGCTGGACGCGGTGGCCGCCGACCCGACCGCGGACCACAGCCGGGCCGCCCGCGCCGCCCGGGCCGGCATCAGCGTCCGCCACCTGACCCGCCTGATCAGCACCGAGACCGGCACGACCGCCGCCCGCTTCGTCGAGCAGATCCGGATCGAGGCGGCCAAGGCCATGCTGGAGAGCGGCAACGACCCGCTGGACGTGGTCGCCCGGCGGTGCGGATTCGGCTCGGTGGAGACCATGCGGCGGGCCTTCGTCCGCGAGGTCGGCATCACCCCCGGCGCGTTCCGGGACCGCTTCCGCACCACCCGCCGCCCGGAGACCCCCGCCGCGCGCGGTGCGGTACCCGTCGGCACGGGCTGAGCCGTCACCGCGCCGGGCAGCCGGTCGGCAGGGGCCCGGCAGGCGCCGGGTCGGGCCTCACTGCGGCGGGCGGTGCACCCCGTCCTGCTCCGCCCTGGCGATCGCCCAGGCCGCGTTCACCAGCCCGATGTGGCTGAACGCCTGCGGGAAGTTGCCCAGCAGCTCGCCGCTGCCCGGGTCGACCTCCTCCGCCAGCAGGCCGACGTCGTTCGCGGCGGACGCCGCCCGCTCGAAGTACCCGCGGGCGGCCTCCGGCTCCCCCGCCATGGCCAGCGCCTGCGCCAGCCAGAACGTGCAGAGCAGGAAGGTGCCCTCCTCCCCCGGCAGGCCGTCGTCGGTGGCCAGGTAGCGGTAGACCAGCCCGTCGGGGCTGGTGAGCCGCTCCCGGACCGCGTCGATCGTGGCGCGCATCCGCGGCGAGTCCGCCGGGGCGAACCCCACGATCGGCATCACCAGCACCGAGGCGTCCAACTGCGCCGAGCCGAAGGACTGGGTGTAGGCGCCCGCCTCCTCGCTCCAGCCCTCCCGCTCGATCGCGGCGCGGATCTCCTCGCGGGCCGCGGTCCACGCCGGGATCCGGTCGGTGGCCCGCAGGTCCTCCGCCAGGTCGATCGCCCGGGCCAGCGCCACCCAGCACATCAGCTTGGAGTAGACGAAGTGCTGCGGTCCGCTGCGCACCTCCCAGATGCCCTGGTCCGGCTCCCGCCAGCGGTCGGCGGCCGCGTCGGCGAGGCCGGCCAGGAACTGCTTGGTCGGATCGTCCAGGCCGCCCAGATAGGCGCGGAGCCGGTGCGCGGCGCTCAGCAGCTCGCCGTACACGTCGAGTTGGCGCTGCTGCCAGGCCCCGTTGCCGACCCGGACCGGCCGGCTGCCCCGCCAGCCCGAGAGGTGGCCCAACTCGCGTTCGGTCAGGTCGCGTTCGCCCCGGATGCCGAACATGATCTGCATATCCGCGCAGTGCGCGGGGTCGTTGGCGGCGGCCTGTGCCATCCAGGCGAAGAACGCCTCGGCCTCGTCCGGGCAGGCCGCGACCCAGAGCGCGTCCAGCGTGAAGGAGGCGTCCCGCACCCAGGCGAACCGGTAGTCCCAGTTGCGCACCCCGCCGACGCTCTCCGGCAGCGAGGTGGTGGGCGCCGCGACGATCGCCCCGGTCGGCTGGAAGGTGAGCGCCTGGAGCACCCGCCCGCTCTGGTACACCAGCGGCGCCCACGGCCCCCGGTACGCCTGGTGCAGCTCGGACCAGGACCGCCACGCGGCCACGGTGTCCGCCACGTGCGCCAGGATCTCCGCCTGCGACCAGAGCCGCGGGGAGCCGCCGGCCGGGGTGTGCTGGAGCGCGAACGCGGCCCGTTCGCCGGTGCGCAGCACCACCCGGGCGCGGGCCCGGTCGGTGATCTCGAACGGCAGCGGGGAGCACAGGCCGAGCGTGTCGGGACCGCCGTGGCAGCGCAGCCCGCCCTCCACCGGGATCAGCAGCGGCCGGATCATCCCGTACTCGGGGCGCGGTGCGAACTCCAGCAGCGCCTCGACGGTGCCCTCGGTGCACTCCAGGACGCGCAGCAGCAGGTGCGGCGAGCCGAGGCCGAGCTCGTGCCCCCGCCGGTCGAGGCCGCAGGCGAGGGCGTCGGTGAGGGTCGCGGTGCCGGTCGGGGTGCGGAACTCGGTGCGGAGCACCATGGTGCGGTCCAGGTAGGCCCGGCTGCTGGTGAACTCGCCGGCGGGCCGGATCGACCAGTGGCCGGCCTCCTGGTCCAGGATCCGGCCGAACACCGACCGCGCGTCGAAACAGGGCAGGCACAGCCAGTCGATCGAGCCGGCGCTGTTGACCAGCGCGGCGGTCTGGCAGTCGGACAGCAGCGCGTAGTCCCCGATCGGCACGTCGCTCACACCGGTACCTCCGCCCAGGTCCCCCGGCCCCGATTCGATTGTCGCCGCCCGGGCCCGGGCGCGCAGCCGAGGCCGGGCCGCGGACGGGTCCGCGGGACCGGCGGGGCTCAGCGGCGGCGGGGCCTCAGGAGCGGCGGCGGGGCTTGCCGCGCTTGGCCGAGCCGGAGCCCGAGCCCGAGGCGCCGCCGCGCGGGCGGCCGCGGCCGGGCCGGCGGGCGCCCGCGGCGCGGGTGCCCGCGGGGGGGGGCGTGCGCGGGCGGCCTAGTCCACCTGGCGGGTTCACGCCCCCCCCCCGCGGCTGGGGACGGAACAGCGCGGCCGGGCTCAGGACGTACGCGATCCGTCCGCGCCTGACGGGCCGGGACCGCAC
>NZ_JBHWBW010000660.1:0-3327 GCF_042735675.1 Kitasatospora sp. NPDC059571 | reverse complement strand
GGGGGGGGGGGCCCCCGGCCCCCCCGCCCGGGGGGGGGCTCCCCCGCCGGGGGGGCCCCGCGCGCCGGGGGGGGGGGCCCCACTCCGCACGGCCGGGTGACGGCCGGTCAGTCGTTGCCGACGATGTCGGCGATGTTGCCCAGCGACTCGGCGACGCCGGACTGCATGTGCGGCCAGACCTCCTTGCCGAAGAAGCCCACGGCGTCGCCCTCGATGGTCGCCTCGACCTCGTGGGTGATCTTGACGCGGCCGTCGACCTGCTCCATCCGGTGGAAGTTGCGGATGGTGCCGAAGGGCAGCACGGTCTCGTCCGAGAACTCCTCGCCCTGGGTGACCGTCTTGATGGTCACCTCCAGCGGGTCGGCGCCCTGCGGCTTGAGGGTGAAGGTGTTGCCCTCCTTGAAGTTGCCGTTCAGACGGCTGCTCTCGATGCCGGCGTCCCAGCCCTTCCAGCCGTTGACGTCCACCCAGACCGCCCAGATGTCATGGGCCTTGGCGTCGACGGTGACGGTGGCGGCGGCGATGAACCTCTGCGAGTCAGGCATAGTGCGCGATCTCCTGCGTTGCGATGGCGGGTGCGTCCGGGGACGGGAAGAAGGTCTCGTTCTTCTCCCCGAGCCAGTGGGACCGCGGGTGCGCGCCCACCTCGACCATGACCCCGTTGAGCGACCAGTTGGGCTCGGTCAGCGAGTCGGTGTCGCCCCAGAACGCGGGGTTGAAGAACTCGAGGATGACGTTGGTGTGCCAGATGAGGCCGAGCTTGGTCAGCTTCATCTTCTCGTCGTCGACCTCGATGAGGCCCTTGCGCAGCAGCCGGTCGATCTCGTCCGCGAAGTCCTCGCGGAATTCGGTGCCGAACTTGCTGCGGTAGAACGAGTACTCGATCTCGTAGTACAGCAGGGCGAAGATGACGTAGCGCTCGCGCTGCACGCGCGGGGACAGCTCGTCGGTGATGGTGCTGATCAGGAAGTCGCCGTTGTTCGAGGTCTCGACGTACTTCTCGACGTCCGTCTCGGTGCCGAAGCGGTAGCCGTCGAAGTAGGAGTACGAACCGGGGCCGACCGCGAGGGTGTCGACGTAGACCTTCCAGTTCCAGTAGTTGTACTGGTTCTCGTACCCCTCCTTGCAGAAGTGGTCGACCATGTACATCTTGTAGCCGGCCGCCTCGGCGATCTCCAGGGCTTCCCGGTACATCGCCTTCACCATCGGGCCCTCGGGGTCCTTCGGCTTGTCGAGCTTGCCCTTGTTGATCAGCTTGGCCTGGATCGTCTCCTTGTGGATCCGGTACAGGTAGATCGTGAAGTGCGGGACGTCCAGGCCCGACAGGGTCTCCAGGTCGCGCTTCCAGATGTCCAGGGTGTGCCCGGGCATGTTGTACATCAGGTCGAGCTGGATGTTCTTCAGGCCGCGGGACTGGAACTCCTTGATGACCCGGGCGCTGTCCTCGGCCGCGTGCGGCGAGCCGATGACGCCGAGGATCTCCGGCTGGAAGGACTGCACGCCGAGGCTCAGGCGGTTGATCCGCGAGCTCACGACGTACTCGATCTTCTCCTCGTCGTAGTCGCGCGCATTGCCCTCGAGGGTGAACTCGGCGTCGTCGGCCAGCCGGAAGAGGTCGGTGACGGTGTCGACGATCCGCTTGAGGTTGCGGGTCTTGAGGATCGAGCCGGTGCCGCCGCCGATGTAGACGTTGCGCAGCAGACCGGTCGCGAACTTCGGGTACGACGCCCAGCGCTGCAGGTCCTTGACCAGCGCCTCGACGTAGAGCTCCTCGCGGCCGCGGCTGTCGTTCTCGGACAGCAGGCTCGCGAAGTACGGGCACGACTTGCACCGGGTGCGGCAGAACGGGATGCCTATGTAGAGGGTGAAGTCGTCACCCTGCTGCTGGAGGTCGACGTGGCTCTCCAGCCACTCCTTGCCGCTCTCCGGGATCCGGTGCATGCCCGGGGGGTAGAGGATGAACGGCAGGTAGCACTTGTTCGGGTACGGGTCGCCGAACTTCGCGCTGTCGGCGTCGACGCTTTCCAGGGCGGTCATGTGAAGGACTCCTCGGGTGTGAACGACGGACTTCTCAGCGTCTGGGGGCCGGCGGCCACGGGGACGGTGCGCGGCTCCGCGGAATTCGCCGGCGCCCGGGCTCTTTCGGGTCAAGCCCTGGGCTGCATCGGCCTTTCGGAGGCGCGGCGGGGCGCCGCACGGATACTGTCGGCCAGGGACCTCGAATCGCGGTCGAGAAGCCGTCGCGCCCCGGCGCGGATCCGCTCGCACGCCGCTCGACTGCGGCTCGAGCGCGCCTCTTCAGACTTGACGCAGCGACGCTCGACCAGCTCGGGCCATCCCGTCGATCGGAAGGACCCACATGACCGACCTTCAGCCCCCGCCCGGGCCGGACCTGGCCTCGGACGGGGTTGCGACCGTCGTCCACCTGCCCGCGAAGCCGCCGTTCGACTTCGACCGCTCGCTGGCCTTCCTGACGTCCTTCCCGACCATGACCGGCGAGCACGGCGTGGCGGGGCGCACCATCACCCGGGCGGTGCGGGAGGGCGGCCGGCTGGTCGGCGCCCGGCTGGCCGCCGCCGACCCGGCGGACGGGCCCGGTCTGCGCTGCGAACTCTTCGCCGACCGGCCGCTGGAGGAGAAGGAGACCGCCGCCGTCGCGGACCGGCTGTCCTTCTCGCTGGGCCTGGACGACGACCTGGCCGCCTTCTACGCGCTGGCCGCCGGCGACGAGCCGTTCCGCCCGGTGCTGGAGCGCCTGCACGGCTACCACCAGGTCAAGTTCCCATCGCCGTTCGAGATGCTCTGCTGGGCGATCCTGGCCCAGCGGGTGCCGCTGCCGGTGGCCCGCTCGATGAAGCAGTCGCTGGTGCGGGCCGCCGGCAACCGGGTCGTGCTGGACGGCGCCGAGCACTGGGCCTTCCCCGAGGCCGACCAGCTGCTGCCGTACACCGAGCAGGAGCTGCACGCCCTGGTCGGCAACCAGCGCAAGTCCGGCTACCTGTACGCCCTGGTGCGGCACTGGCAGCAGATGGACGAGGGCTTCCTGCGGACCGCCCCGTACCAGGAGGTGCAGGAGCGGCTGCTGAAGATCCCCGGCATCGGGCCCTGGTCGTCCTCGTTCGTGCTGATCCGCGGCCTCGGCCGGATGGAGTTCCTCACCACCGACAAGGAGATGCTCCGGGCGGCCGCCCGGGTGTACGGCCGGGCGGTCGGCGAGGACGACCTCGCCGCGCTGGCCGACCGGTACGGCGACCTGCGCGGCTACTGGGGCCACTACCTGCGGGTCTCCGGCTGAACACGGCGGCGCCGCGGTGCCCGTCCCGAGCG
>NZ_JBHWBW010000659.1:2494-3349 GCF_042735675.1 Kitasatospora sp. NPDC059571 | reverse complement strand
GGGCGTTTGACTCGGCGCGCGGCGTGGCCCCCACCCGGGACTACCACACCCTGTCCGCCGGGTCACCCCCCGCGTCCAGCACCGCCGCCGTGCGCACCGCCGGCACGATCACCGCACCCGCCTGCTCCACGTTGTAGTTCGACAGGAAGTAGTTCCGCTGCAGGAACGCCCCCGGCGCCCCGGCCCTCACCAACTGCAGCTCCCGCGCGGCCGGGTGGTACGCGTACGCGCCCGGCGGCACCCCCTCCACATGGGTGGCGAAGACGTAGAACGCGGCCGGCGACGACTCACCGCCGGCCGTCGCATCGCTGTCGAGTGCGGCGCCGGCCACGGCCGCGTCCAGGGCGCCCGCCAACTCGGCCGCCCGCAGCGGCCGGCCCGCGACGAACCGGCCGAAGCTGCTGCGCCTGGCCCGCAGCGCCTCGCGCACGCTCACCGGCATCGACGCCGCGGCGGGCAGCGGGTACCGCCCGCCGGCCCCGGCCCGCTCCGGCGGGCGGGCCACCGCCGGGGCGATCGCGTCCGCCGCGGGCCGGTGCACGGCGTTCCGCAGGGTGGCCTGCTGCATCCGCTGCACGGCCTCGAATCCGAACACCCGGCGTGAGCGCTCCCGTTCGGTGCGCACCACCCGCGGCCGGCTGCCCGCTCCCGGGGGCCGGTCCCGAACGGCCTCCGCCCCCGCCCAGCGCAGCGGGACCACGGCGAACAGCCCCTCCGCGGACGGCTCGGCGCCCAGCAACCGACCCCGCCGCGCCGCGGCCGACCCACACCACGCGCCGCGCCCCCCGGCCCCGGCGGGCGCCCCCCCCCCCCCCGCGAGCACCCCCCCCCCGGTCGATCGGGCCGATCGGGCCG
>NZ_JBHWBW010000659.1:0-2484 GCF_042735675.1 Kitasatospora sp. NPDC059571 | reverse complement strand
AGTGCCCGCGTGCGCCCCACACCAACCCCCCCCCCCGACTCCTCACCACCCGCCTCGCCCACCCCCCCCCCGGGCCCCGCCCCCCCGCCCACATCCGCCAGGTCTGCAGCAGGGCGCCGACGTCCATCGACACGGCGTGGTAGCAGAAGCTGTTGTACTTGAAGGAGTTCTGCCAGAACTTCACCCCGAGCACCAGGAACTGGTCGGTGTCCGCCGTGCCCGCCGCGCCGCCCAGCGCGGCCCGCACCTCGCCCGAGACGTCGCCCGCGAGCAGGCGCTGCACGGCGTGGTGCGCGGGGGAGTAGCGGTACACGCCGGGGACGAGCGGCCCGCCGGGCCCGCAGACCCAGGTCGTCTCCACCGGGTACAGGCCGCCGCCGGACGCCGTGCCGCGCGACCAGTTGGCCTGGGTGTGCAGCGGCAGCCCGCCGAGGTCGGAGTTGGCCTGCACCGCGAGCCGGCGCCCCGTCAGCCCGTACGAGTCCAGCAGCATCCCGGAGAGCAGCGGCAGCGAGAAGGCGCCGTCTCCCGCTGCCGCGACGCCGGATGCCGCAAGGGCCCGGGCGACGGTCGCCGATGCGGGGTAGTCGCCCTGCGGCAGTGGCAGGGTGTCCGCGCCCGGGTAGTACTTCTCCTTGCGCGGCCGGTCCGACCAGTCGGGGACGAAGTCGGCGGGTTCCATCGGATGCCGGGCGCGCTGCATCACGGCGGCCGCGTACTCGTGGGCGTACCCCATGCGGAGTCCTCTCTGCAGCCGCCCGGGGGAGGCGGGCCGATGGTCGTCGGCGGTGTCCGGGGCCGGTCCGGCCGGCCCCGGCGGGGTCAGGGGAAGGGGTGCGGGGCGGGGTTGAGCTCGTCGGGGCGCAGATCCCCGTCGAGGCGGCCGGCCTCCCGGAGGGCGGTGCGCAGGCGCGGCATGTGCAGCGCACGCTGGCGCCACCGGCCGAAGTCGATGGGGATCAGGCCCGGCACCAGGACGGCGGCCGTGTGCAGGCCCGACTCGCGCTGCTCGGGGGTGGTCTGGTCGACCACGACCACGTCGAAGCCCCTCGCGGTCACCGCCTCCAACGCCCGCTCCAGGTCGTCCCGGACGTCGGCCGCCGGGGGGTGCGGGCCCGCCAGGTCGGCCACCGCGCGCCGACGAGGTCCGGACCCGCTCGGGCCGGATCCGATGAGGTCCTGCTCGCTCGGGTCCGCCGCGCGCGGGGCGAGCAGGAAGTCCGCGTAGCCGGCCATCTCCGGCAGCCCGTACAGCAGCGGGTGGTCGTGCAGGGCCCGCACCTGGTCGAAGTCGGCGGCCATCGCGCGCAGCCGGGCCAGGTCGCGCAGGGTGCGCCGCGGCAGGTTGACCGCGTCGGTGGCGATCTCGGCCAGGGCCGCGGCGAGGGCCGCCTCCGGGTCGGGGCTCGCGCCGGCGCCGAAGCAGAGCGCGCCCGGGCCGCCGTCCGTCCGCTGGGCGACCGCCGTGACGACCGGGACCGGGAAGGTGATCCGGGTGTCGAAGAACCGCGCCCGGTAGCCGTACATCGCCAGCCGGTCCACCAGGTGGCGGGTGGCCGGCCGGCGGCTGGTGGCGGGGTCGATCTCGGGCAGTGGCACCCGGCCGTACCAGGAGATCAGGAAGGCGTCCCGCTCCACCGCCTCCAGCAGGCCGAACAGCACCGCCTCCTCCAGGCAGCCGCCGGAGGCGCAGCCGTTGGAGCTCTCCTGGACGAACCGCTCCGCCGGGCCGCCGGGCGCGTGGTAGTACGCCAGCACCTCCGGCACCAGCAGCGGGCGCCGGTCACGGAGCGACCAGCCCCACACCCAGCGGATCGGGCGGTCCGGCGAGAACGGCCGCACCTGCGGCTGCCTGCGGTGGAAGTCCTCGGAGTACAGGCCGCAGCTGCGCGGGTCCAGCGCGTCGTCGCCCAGGTCCCGGTATGCGGCGGTGACCGCCGTGGTCCTTCCCCGGGCGCGCATCCCGGCATGCCGCTCCAGGCCCTCCAGCACACCGACCCGCACACTGCGGGCGTACCTGCCGGTGTGGCCGCCCCAGAAGGTCTCCCGCAGGTAGCTGCCCGAGCGCAGCGTGAAGCACCCGACGACGGAGGACGTCGAGGCGGACGTCAGATCCGGGACGACGGACGTGCCGAGCATCCCGCAGACCGGGTTGGCGAACGGCTCCAGCGGCAGGTCGTACGCGTCGGCACCGCGCCGCCGCATCGAGGACGGCTCCTCCTTGGGCGCCGGCCGCAGCTCGATCCGGGCGCCCTCGGCGGTGTCCGCGACGGCCGTGCCGCACTCCTGGCACTCCGCGTCGCGGACCAGCGGCGCCCGGCTCACCCGCAGCGTCTCCAGATCGAGCAGGTACACCGGGGCGAAGCGCCCGGGCGGGCCGGGGCGGCGCCGCTCGCGGTCGCGGTGCGCGGCGGCCAGCGCGGCCAGGGCGTCGGCGGCGAACGGCGTGGCATACGGCGGCTCGCCCGCCGCCCGGGTGCCCGC
>NZ_JBHWBW010000658.1:2454-3353 GCF_042735675.1 Kitasatospora sp. NPDC059571 | reverse complement strand
CGCACCGGGCCCGGCCCCGTTACCGAAACAGCTGCGTTCCCCATGGAAGGCCGTCCGATGTCCCCTGAACCCGCGCCCGCCTCACCGCGTGCCGACCGGCCGTCGTCGAAGGGGGTGCGCAGCCTGCTCTGCCTGGGCATCGGCGCGATGATCGCCGGTACCGCGATGTTCGCAGCCCCTCGTCTCGGCGCGCACACCGCCGCCCCGCTGCCCCCGGCCGCGGCGGCCGCGCCGAGCACGAGCGCCGCGGCGGCACCGCTGCCGGCCACGGCCAGGCCCGCGCCGGTGCCCTCCTCGGCCGCCACCGCACCGGCGATGCCCCGCTCGGCTCCCACCCGGCTGCGCATCCCGTCCATCAAGGTGGACGCGCCGTTCACCGGCCTCACCCTGGACCAGTCCGGCGCGCTCAACGCCCCGCCGGTGGACGACAAGAACCTGGTCGGCTGGTACCAGGACGGCGTCGCACCCGGTGAGGACGGCACCTCGGTCGTCGTCGGCCACGTCGACACCAAGACCGGGCCGGCCGTCTTCCTGCTGCTGAGCTCCCTCAAGCCCGGCAACACCGTCGACATCGGCCGCGCCGACGGCAGCACGGCGACCTTCGCCGTGGACGCGGTGAAGGCGTTCGCCAAGAACGCCTTCCCCGACCAGGAGGTCTACGGGCAGGCGGCCGACCCGGAGCTGCGGCTGATCACCTGCGGCGGCGCCTACGACAAGACCCGCAAGGACTACACCGACAACGTCGTGGTCTTCGCCCACCTCCAGTCCTCGAAGCCCGCCGCGGGCTGAGGCCGGCCGTCCCCGGCGCCGCACACCACGCCCCTGGCGCGGGGGTGGGGGGCCCCCGGTTAGTGCCGCCGGGGCCCCGCCCCACCCGGGGGCCGACCCGGCGACCGGGG
>NZ_JBHWBW010000658.1:0-2444 GCF_042735675.1 Kitasatospora sp. NPDC059571 | reverse complement strand
GCGGGGGGGCGCCCCGCCCCGCCCCCGGCCCCCCCCGCCCCCCCCGGGGCGGGGCGGGCCCCCCCCGCCGTTTCGTGCCGCCGTGCCGCCGCCGCACCGGGGGCCCTACCGTGCGAACGGGGGGCGCCCCGGTCAGGACGCCGGGTCGGAGAGCGGGCGGAACTGCGGGCCGTACGTCCGGTCGGTGCCCGGCACGGGGATGTCCATCAGGGCCGTCGCGGGCTTCTCCATGCTGCGCATGGCCGCGACCGCCCGGCCCAGCGCCCGGTGCCCGCCGCCGTCCCAGGCGGCCTCCAACTCGCGCAGCACGGTGGTGAAGAGGGCGTCGCACTGGTGCAGCAGGCGTCGCACCCGGCGTTCGGGGGAGGGCCAGCCGTCCGCCGGGACGACCCCCATCGGCCGGACGTCGGGGAACGGCAGCGGGTCGCCGGAGTACTCCCACACCCCGTCCACCCGCTCCAGCATCCGCTCGTGGTAGATCTCTCCGAACGCGTAGTAGTGGCCCAGCATTTCGCGTCCCAGTGAGCACTCCGGCGAGGTCGAGGTGCCCTCGCCCTGCTCCTTGACGGTCTCGATCACCCGGGCGACGTCGCTGGGGCGGGCCACGGGCTCCAGCATGTTGGGGCCGATCCGCTGCCGGAGCTGGCCGTCGGCGGCGAGTTCCGGGGCCGCCTCCTCGAAGGCGGCGGCGAGGCCGTCGTAGAACGAGCCGATGCTCGGCGGGCCGGCGACCCGGGCGACCGGGGCCTCGGGCAGTTCGATGCCCATCATGACGTCGCGCACGAAGTCGTGGCCGAGCCCGGCGAGCCGTACGGTCAGGTCCTCGCGGACGCCGCCGGGGAGCGGGCCGGGGTAGGACATCACCCCGTCCACGATGCTCGGGCGGCCGCCCACCGCGACCAGCAGGTTGCAGACCAGCGCCATGTGGAACATCTCGTCGTAGACGATGCCCTGGATCAGCCGGGCGGCCGGATCGGACCGGTCCCTGATGGACCACCAGGCGCACAGGTAGGGCGGCAGGGTCGCCAGTTCGAGCTCCAGTGCCGTCTGCAGGGCGTCGCGGATCCACGGCACGTCCCGGTGCCCGCCCGGCACCGCCAGCAGCCGGGCGGCAGACCGGCCGGCGGCCGGCACTGCCGCTGCGACCCCGGCCCCGGGAGCCGGATCGGCCGCGGCGACGGGTACGGGTGCCGTCGGGACACCGCGGACGGCCGGCGGGACGCCGACCGCCGCCGCCGCTCCGAGGAACCCCCGCCGGCCCAGCCGCCGGCCGGCGGGGAAGGGCTCGGTCGCCTCGGTCATACCGCCTCCATTTCGGACTGCGAACCGGGAGCATGCCGCGCACGCCCGCGGCCGTCGAACGTAACAAGGGCGGCGCACCGGATCCGGGCGGCGCCGGGGCGTGGCCCCCGCCACCACCCGGCCGGGCGACCCGCCGCTACGGCGAGCGGCCGATCGGCTTGACCTCGAGTGCACTCCAACACCGACCATGGGGGAGTCCGGCCGCCGTCCCCGGCAGCCCGTCCCACGCCACGAAAGCAGCCCTCACATGAGCACAGACCTCCCCGTCGTCCTGATCACCGGCGCGTCGAGCGGCATCGGCCTGGAGACCGCGGTCGCCGCCGCCCGCGCGGGCTCCTTCGTCGTGGCGACCATGCGCGACACCGGCCGCGACGCGGCCCTGCGTGCGGCGGCCCGGGACGCGGGCGTGGCCGAGCGGATCGAGGTGCGGCGGCTCGACGTCACCGACCAGGACGCCGCCCGGGAATGCGTCGCGGCGGTGGTGGCCGACCACGGGCGGCTCGACGGGCTCGTCAACAACGCCGGTGCGGGCCGGGTCGGCACCCTGGAGATCGACGGCACGGCGAAGGCCCGCGAGGTGATGGAGGTCAACTTCTTCGGGGCACTGCACACCACCGAGGCGGCGATGCCGCACCTGCGGGCCTCCGGCGGCCGGCTGGTCACCGTGACCAGCGTCGGCGGGGTGATCGGCCAGCCGTTCAACGAGGCCTACTGCGCGGCCAAGTTCGCGCTGGAGGGCTTCATGGAGGCGCTGCACCCGGTGGCGGCGCGGGTCGGCGTGAGCGTGAGCGTCGTGGAGCCGGGCGCCGTCGCCAGCGAGTTCGTCCGCAACGCCGGGGCCGAGGACATCCCCGCCCGGATCGCCGAGGCCGGTCCCTACGCCGAGGCCATGCAGGCGTACCTCGACCGCACCAGGAAGTCGTTCGCCGCCGCGCAGTCCGCCGCCGACGCGGGCGCGACCGTCGCCGCCCTGCTCACCGGGGACCGGCCCGCCTTCCGGGTGCAGACCTCCGAGGCGGCCCGCGCCTTCATCAGCCCGAAGCTGGCCGACCTGGACGGCGGGACGGTCACCGGCCTGACGGCGGGCTGGGTGGCCTGACCCGCGACCCAGCCCCGCAGCTCCGCCCCGCAGCGGCCCGGCC
>NZ_JBHWBW010000657.1:0-3372 GCF_042735675.1 Kitasatospora sp. NPDC059571 | reverse complement strand
GGCCGGGGCGGACCGCCCCGGCCGCCCCCTTCGGCGTCCTGCCGTGGATCAGGCCGGGGGCTTGCCCCCGACCAGCACCCAGCGGATGTCCGTGAAGCCCTGCTGCTGCTCGACCAGCCGGCCGCCCTGGACGTGCTGGAAGGTCACCGAGGTGTTGACCAGCCGGGGCGAGTCGGCGCTGGCGAGCATGTTGGTCATGCCCCAGCTCAGCGGGGGCGTGGCGCCGTTGGTCTTGATCGGGTCGCCGCCGTCCAGCACCGCCCGGAGCGTCTTGGCGTTGAGCGGCTTGGCCGCGTCGATCCGCTTGGCGGCCTCCCGGAACACCTCGTACGCGACCCAGGTGGTCTGCACGCCGGGGTCGGCGACGTCGATCGCGGTGCCGTTGCCGTAGGTGTGGACGGTGTCGCGCAGGGCGTCCCAGACCGGCGAGGACTCGGGCGGGAACCAGCCGGTGGCGTAGGCGCCGCCGAGGACGCCGCCGTCGCCGCCGGTGGCGTCCACCACGGACTGCTGGAAGCTGCCGATCACCGAGGAGAGCGCGGTGTGCCGCGGGTTGAGCCGGCGCATCGGGTCGAGCAGGTTGGCGGTCGGCTCGGAACCGAGGGCGACGGTGACGCAGTCGCCGGGGCGGTCGTCGCCGACGGCCTGGCGGGCGATCGGGGTGTAGTCGTTGGACCGCTCGGGCGCCTTGATGTCGGTCAGCCGGATCCCGGCCGGGCGGAGGGCGGCGTCCAGGTAGCCGACCATGGTGTCGCCGGCCCGGGTGTCGGGCCGCACCAGCGCGACGGACTTGCAGCCGGCCGCGACCAGCTGGCGTCCGTTGCCGGCGATCAGCGCGGGCGTGCCGCCGGCGACCGGGTACGACAGCGGGCTGGAGAACTCGGGGGTGGAGAGCCCGTAGCCGCCCAGGTACGGGATGCCGGCCGCCTCCAGGGTGGGGATGAAGGTGCTGCCGTACTGGCTGTAGGAGCCGATCACGGCGACGGCGTGCGCGTCCACGGCCTGCCGGGTGCAGGCGGCGGCGCCCTCGGCGGTGTTCTGCTCGTTGCAGGTGAGCACGCGCAGCTGGCGGCCGTGCAGCCCGCCCCTGGCGTTGATGTCGCGGCCGACGGCCTCGGCGAGGGCGGTCATGCCCGGCCGGTCGGTCGACCCCGTCCCGGACGGCGCCCAGGTCATCACGGTCAGGTCGCCCGCCGCGGAGGCCGCGTCGGCGGGGCCGCCGCAGGCGGAGGTCGCCAGGAGCGCGGGGACCAGGGCAGCCGCTGCGGCGAGGGCGGCGGTTCTGCGGCGGCGGTGGCCGGTGCGTCCGCTGGTCGGCTGGTGATCGTCGGGCGATCCGATCCGCCTCATGGTGGTGTTACCCCTCCCGGGTCCGCGAGCCTGGCTTTCGGCCGGATCCAGCCTTGACCCGGCCGGGCAAGCCGAGAGGGACGTCGAGGGAACGGCAGGCAAACGAGGGGGGAAATCCGAGGGGTGACGCGTGTAGAGCCGCGTGTGGAGCACGGGTGGAACGAGAACGTACGATCGAGGCACGATGTCCGACAGCACAGATTCTTCGTATCGGTCCGCCAACAGCTCTTCTCGCGGCGGCCGTCGCTCCAGCACCATGGGCGGCATGCCGCTCAACGATCTGCCGTGGTGGCGCTGGCGGGCCCGGATCCGCTCGGCGCTGCACATGCTCTCCGACCCGGGCTTCCAGCAGCACGCCTGGCTGGCCGGCCAGGACGGGTACGGCGACGTCACCGACGCCGTCTACCGCCTGGTCGAGGACAGCTGGCTGGACCGCTGGTCCGCCGAGAAGTACGTGGGCACCATCGTCCGCGACGCGGCCGAGGCCGCCGCGGTCGATGCCGCCGTGCTGCGGGTGCTGCGGGTGCTGCACCAGGTGGGGGCCGACGCCCCGGCCGCCGCGTACCTCGGCCACCCCGGCTGGCCGGAGGCCGTCCGTGCCGCCCGCGAGGCCCACGTGCTGCTCGCCGTCAACGACGGCGAGGACCCGGACGTCCCGCCGCGCAGCCTGGAGATCCTGCGCATCCTCACCCAGACCGCCTGACCCGGACACGTCCCGCAGTACGGGCAGCACCGCACGGGGTGACCGGAATGTGACACGCTGGGCCGTCGTGTCGTGAACGAGTGAAGGAACCCCGCCGTGGCAGAGCAGCCGGCCAGCGCACAGTACGTCCTCACGCTCTCCTGCCCGGACAAGCAGGGGATCGTGCACGCGGTGTCCAGCTACCTCTTCATGACCGGCTGCAACATCATCGACAGCCAGCAGTTCGGCGACGCCGACAGCGGGCTGTTCTTCATGCGGGTGCACTTCTCGGCGGCCGAGCCGGTCACCGTGGAGAAGCTGCGGGCCAGCTTCGCCGCGGTCGGCGCGTCCTTCCACATGGACTGGCGGATCGATCCGAGCGACGAGCGGATGCGGATCGTCCTGATGGTGTCGAAGTTCGGCCACTGCCTGAACGACCTGCTCTTCCGGACCCGGATCGGCGCCCTGCCGGTGGAGATCGCCGCCGTGGTCTCCAACCACACCGACTTCCGGGAGCTGACCGAGTCGTACGGCATCCCGTTCCACCACATCCCGGTCACCCGGGACACCAAGGCCCGGGCCGAGCAGCAGCTGCTCGACCTGGTCGCCGAGGAGCGGGTGGACCTGGTCGTCCTGGCCCGCTACATGCAGGTGCTCTCGGACGACCTGTGCAAGGCGCTCTCCGGCCGGGTGATCAACATTCACCACTCCTTCCTGCCGAGCTTCAAGGGCGCCAAGCCGTACCACCAGGCACACGCCCGCGGCGTCAAGTTGATCGGCGCGACCGCGCACTACGTGACGGCCGACCTCGACGAGGGGCCGATCATCGAGCAGGAGGTCGCCCGGGTCACCCACGACGTGACGCCGGACCAGCTGGTGGCCCTCGGCCGCGACGTGGAGTGCCAGGCGCTCGCCCGCGCGGTGAAGTGGCACAGCGAGCGCCGGGTGCTGCTGAACGGCACCCGCACCGTCGTCTTCACCTGAGCCGGCCGGGCCGTTCACGGCCCCTCGGACGTCTGGGGCCGCGCGCCCGCCGGGGCGCTCAGGGGCGCGACAGCAGCGGGAGCGCCCGCAGCACCTCCTCGACGGCGGCGCGGTCGCCGTCGGAGCCGACCGGCAGCCGCCCCGGGTCGCGGTGCGCCGCCGCGAGGTGGCAGAACTCCAGTCCGTCCATCACCATTTCGGCCACCGGCGGGCTGTCGTCGGCGGGCCCGGCGGCGCCGTCCAGCGGAATCAGCCACTCGCCCGCGGCCGGGCCCTCGCTGTCCAACCGCCCGGGACGGCGGCCCCGGGGGGGAGCGCCGCCCCGGAGTCGCCACCAGCACCGCCGCCCCCGACGC
>NZ_JBHWBW010000656.1:0-3457 GCF_042735675.1 Kitasatospora sp. NPDC059571 | reverse complement strand
GGCGGCCGGGGGGGGTGGGGGTGGGTCTGGGTCTGGGGGGGGGTGGGGTGGGGGGGGGGCCCCCCCCCCCCCGCCCCCCCGGGCGTTCCGCCTTGCCGTTGCGCGGCTTTCATGCGACTTTGACGGGCAGGTCACCGATCGGTAACACCCCCGGGCGATGCTGGTCACATCGGCGTCCACCCGGTCATGAGGGGAGCTGTTGAGCATGGGGGCAGTGAACGGAGTGCCGCGAGGCCTCGTCCCGACCCGGATGCGGTCGGTGGGCGGCGCCCTGCGGTACGCCGAGCGGGTCCTGCTGGCCGGCGGGCAGCGGCAGGCCCGGCAGAACGCCTGGGCCGCGGTCTGCGAGAACCGGCGGCACGCGGCGGAGCGGGAGCTCGACGGGTCCGGCGCGGGCCTGTCCGGCGACCCCGCCGCGCCCGCACCGGTCGGCCGCAAGGGGGCCTGAGCACCCGGCGCGCGGGCGCCGGGGCACCGCCCTTGGATATACCGCCCCCCCGCCACGTACCATGAGGCCCATGGCGAGGGAAACATCCGAGAACCCCGGACGGCTGAAGCAGATCCGTCTGGCGTACACCATGACCAAGAAGGTCGACACCAAGATCGGCCTGATCATCGCCGGCGTCGGCCTCATCACCTTCGGCGTGTTCCTCGCCATCGGCTTCGCGATCGGCCACCCCATCTACCTGGGCATCCTCGGCTTCGTCGTGGCGTTCCTGGCGATGGCCGTGGTCTTCGGGCGCCGGGCCGAGCGGGCCGCCTTCGGGCAGATGGAGGGCCAGCCGGGCGCCGTCGCGGCGGTGCTGAACAACATCCGGCGCGGCTGGAACGCCAACCCGACCCCGGTCGCGGTGACCCGCAACCAGGACGCGGTCTACCGCGCGGTCGGCCGCCCCGGCATCGCGCTGATCGGCGAGGGCAACCCGAACCGGGTGCGCCCGCTGCTCGCGGCCGAGAAGAAGAAGATGGCGCGGGTCGTCGGCGACATCCCGGTGCACGACATCATGGTGGGTGACGGCGAGGGCGAGGTCCCGCTGAAGAAGCTCCAGGTCCACCTGATGCGCCTGCCCCGGTCGATCACCCCGGCGCAGGTCACCGAGACCAACGACCGGCTGCGCGCGCTGGGCGACCTGCTCTCCAAGGCGCCGATCCCCAAGGGCCCGATGCCCAAGGGCGCCCGGATGCCCAAGGGCGGCCAGGCCCGCTGACCCGCTCCCCCGCACGACACACCACGGCCCCGCCGCGATCCTCTCGCAGCGGGGCCGTTCGACGTCCGGCGCCGCGGGCGCCGGCGGCTCGGGGGGCGGTCAGATCCTGACCTCGACCGTGCCGACCGCCTTGTCGTGCAGGCCGCGGCCGTCGCGGTCCCAGACCACCGCCGGGACGACCAGGCAGAGCAGCAGGGTGCGCAGCAGCACCTGCGGGATGGTGGCGCGGCTGCCGTCCAGGCGGACGACCCGCAGGCCGAACAGCCGCTTGCCGATGGTGGTGCCGGTGGTGGAGAGCAGGACGACGGCGACCACGTAGAAGAGCGGGGTCGTCCAGAGGTTGGCCTCGACGCGGTCGCCGTGCGCGAGCAGGCCGTAGGCGACCAGGCTGCACAGCCAGCCGTCGACGAACAGGGCGCCGAGCCGGCGGCCGGGGCCGGCGGCCGAGCCGGAGCCCTCCTTCGGCAGGCCGAGGCGCTCGCCGCGGTGGCCGAAGTCGGCACCCATCTTCTCGGCGGCCGCCTTCGGGCCGTCGATCCACGATCCCAACGCTTCTCTGGTATCCACGAAATCCACAGTATCCGGGCGTTACGGGCGATCTTCGGCGGCCTCCCCCCGGCGGGGTGAAACGTGTCGCCACGCCGACGACAAGTGGTCTGGACCACTTGTCGGCCACCCCCGGCCCGGGCGAGGCGATTTGCCCGAAACCGTACGTGTTTGCCACCCCGACGGACGGGTCTGGTTAACATGCAGGAAACGACTGAGTCACCAATGGGAAACGGGCGGCTCCTACGGTGAGCCGATACCCGCACGCTGAGGAGGATCGATGTTCACCAACGCCGACGAGGTCAAGCAGTACATCGCCGACAACGACATCAAGTTCGTCGATGTCCGGTTCTGCGACCTGCCGGGCGTCCTGCAGCACTTCTCCGTGCCTGCGTCGACCTTCGACCCGTCCGAGACGCTGATGTTCGACGGCTCGTCGATCCGCGGATTCCAGGCCATCCACGAGTCCGACATGGCGCTCGTGCCCGACCTGGCGACGGCGCGACTCGACCCGTTCCGCGCCGAGAAGCACCTGAACATCAACTTCTTCATCCAGGACCCGATCACGGGCGAGGCCTACAGCCGCGACCCCCGCAACGTCGCCCGGAAGGCCGAGGCGTACCTCGCCTCCTCCGGCATCGCCGACACCGCGTACTTCGGCCCGGAGGCCGAGTTCTACGTCTTCGACGAGGTCCGCTACGAGACCAGCGCCAACGCCTCGTACTACCACATCGACTCGGTCGCCGGCGCCTGGAACACCGGGCGGATCGAGGAGGGCGGCAACCGCGGCTACAAGGTCAAGTACAAGGGCGGGTACTTCCCCGTCCCGCCGGTCGACCACTTCGCCGACCTGCGCGCCGAGATGTCGCTGGAGCTCGCCGCCGCCGGCCTCCAGGTCGAGCGCCAGCACCACGAGGTCGGCACGGCCGGCCAGGCGGAGATCAACTACAAGTTCAACACCCTGCTGCACGCCGCCGACGACCTGATGCTGTTCAAGTACATCATCAAGAACGTCGCCTGGCGGGCGGGCAAGACCGCCACCTTCATGCCCAAGCCGATCTTCGGCGACAACGGCTCCGGCATGCACGTGCACCAGTCGCTGTGGAGCGGCGGCTCGCCGATGTTCTACGACGAGCAGGGCTACGCGGGCCTGTCCGACATCGCCCGCTACTACATCGGCGGCGTGCTGCGGCACGCGCCCTCGCTGCTCGCCTTCACCAACCCCTCGGTGAACTCCTACCACCGCCTGGTGCCCGGCTTCGAGGCCCCGGTCAACCTGGTCTACTCGCAGCGCAACCGCTCGGCCGCGATCCGCATCCCGATCACCGGCTCCAACGCCAAGGCCAAGCGCATCGAGTTCCGCGCGCCCGACCCGTCCTCCAACCCCTACCTGGCCTTCTCCGCCATGCTGATGGCCGGCCTGGACGGCATCAAGAACAAGATCGAGCCGCTGGAGCCGGTCGACAAGGACCTGTACGAGCTGGCGCCCGACGAGCACGCGGCGGTGCCGCAGGTCCCGTCCTCGCTGCCGGCCGTGTTGGAGGCCCTGGAGGCCGACCACGAGTACCTGCTCGCGGGCGGCGTCTTCACCCCGGACCTCATCGAGACCTGGATCGACTTCAAGCGCACCAACGAGATCGCCCCGATCTCCCTGCGCCCGCACCCGCACGAGTTCGAGCTCTACTTCGACCTCTGAGCACCCC